>SBBU01000042.1 GCA_005239585.1 Planctomycetaceae bacterium | reverse complement strand
GCTTTATGCAAGTCCATGACAGGCACGACTCTTGCTCGTGGGTGGGCGGGGTGATAGAGCGACGGCACAGGGCTTGCCTTTAATTAGCAAGCCCTATGACGGAGCGGAATAAATTGCAGGGGCTGGCACAGACCTATGCAAACTAAGGCAAGGTCTGTGCCAGCCCCTGCTTCCTTAGTCTTCTCCTAAATTCCCACGGTGGCAAAGGGTTCCTCTGTTTCCATAATCCTAAGCCTTTCTCCCTTGCCTCATTCTCAGCGTTAATATATTCAGATGCATAGGGTCCTTCAAGATATTCTCTGTAAGCCCAGGCATAGCCTCTTTTGACCATCTCACGGTTAATGTCTGTATTGTTGAGATACACCCGGCAGATCTCTCGATTATAAGTTTTACTTCCTGTGGTTTCGATTCTAACTGATTTGTTAAGGATGAGGTGTTCAAGATAAGATTTAGCCTCATCACCATAAGGCTGTGCAGGTTTCTTGCCGTGCTTTGTTTCAGGAGCATCAATACCGTACAATCTGCAAGTAAAGAATTGACCACCTGCAATAGGGCTGATAACTACTGTATCACCGTCCTTTACTTGGACTACTTTACCTTCCTGTGTTTCCTTTTTTAATTTCTTATAAAGCTCGGGGTTATGGGCGCGGGTATCTGGACTTCCAGAGAACAGGAAGAAGCCAAAAAATAAAGTGAATAGTGCTAAAGCCCTCAAAGACCTTATTTTAGCCCCTGAAGACTTCTTGAATAGGGCCATCATGATATATAAATTTTACATCAGTTATAACGATTTTCTACTAAATAGAAAATTTTTTATCCCTCTTTAGTTATTGGGTATGGTGTATTTAAAAGAACTTAAATCTATTCTCATGGTATTCTTTCCTATCAATAATTCCCTGTTCATGCATAGTTTTCCAGTTTCTTTTTGAGGAATCAACAGAGAATGAGCCTAATATCACAAAAGCAATAAAAGCTATAATTCCCGACACAACAAACTCACCGGGTGATGCTGTCCTGATTTTTCCACCTAAGAGAGTGATATACCTGGAGTTTTCATCAAGGATTGGAACACCTTTTACTGTTAGACAATCCATAAGGAGATGACCAACACAAACACCTAAGATGACATCTCTTATTGCTGGAAACTTCCATGATAGAACCAAAGCAACCGACCAGAGGGCTACAGAATGTGTAATGCCTCTATGACGAACATTTTTAGGAATAACCATTTCTGCAAGGTCAGGGAGTATTGCTCCAAATGCTGTGAGGAAATAGTTAAGACCAAAGACCTTTGCTGCTGCACTTCCTACAATGACATGACTTGCCCATGTCATACAGGCTTGCCCCCCATCCTGGTGCCTAAAAAGATATATCTAAATGCTGCAATAAGGTATATGAGATGCTGTCCGCCAGATAGAAAAACAAAGATTATCATTATTACAAGAAAGAAATATGTAACATCAAAGGTATCAGCTCCTGAGCCGAGAGAGTGTATCTTTGCCTTGTTTAGCCTGACCTTCACCTTTGGGCTCAGGAGTGCAAACCTTGTGCAGCCAACAATGGTCGAGCGTGCATGTTCCATTAAATTCAAGAGAAGCTCAAGCTTCCTTGAGTCCTGAAGTCTTTCAGCGTTGTCAACAATAAGGTAAAACCTTTCCGGAAGTTGCCTCAAAAAGAACTCAACCCTCTTTTCAAGGTTCTTGCCGAAAAGCTTATATTCCTTTACCCAATCACCTATGGGAAGGGTAGCATTCACAAATATGCACTTCTCACCGTTAACCTCGAGCTTCTTTATAGTTTTCTGAAGAAAAGAGGTCTTCCCTGTAGAGGGACCACCTTCCACAACTACACATTCACCGATTTTTAAAAGCTCGGTTATGTGCCTACCGTTGTTTTCCTTCTTGAGATAAAGAAAGATTTTGTTTTTCTGCCTTTTTATTTTCGGATACAGATTCATTAATCATTCTCCTGAGTTCAGGTCTATTCTCATCCGGCACAAAAGCAAGGATAGATTCTATCATTGCCTCAGCACCGGCCTTCCTCGCTTCAATGTCCCTCCTACGCTCGATATATGCATGGAGTTTGGTATTATATTCTTTCTGGTTGTCAATACCTGCCTCTACCCTCTTTCCTATCCACTGTAGCTCATTATAGAAACTTATGAGTAATTTTTCTTCGTGTTCAATGAACCTCATCTCTGAGAAATAAAGTCCTACGAGTTTTAATGCATCACTGATAACTGTCCTCTCTTTGTTCAATGTCTCTATCTTCTTCTCTCGTTTTTCACTCGGACTGAACAGAGGCATGCTTACTTTAAGCCCAATTTCCTGACTTAATGTGCTTGCATTGGTGTATGCTTCAATCTTGATATCACTTAAAAGACTACCTTTGAGTTTTTTCATCTCAGAAATCTCGGTATTGTGTTTGACAATAAAGTTAATAATCCCTCTAATATCTGCTCCATAACAGATACCCTCTTGAAAGAGGTAAATAAAGAGGAATATCAGCGCACCTCCAAGTTTACGCAATCTGAATAACCTCCGTATTTAGTAAATATTTTCAGACAGCCTGAAACAGCAGAAGAAGGTACTCTAAAAATAATCTGATTATCTTCCCAAGACCAGATATAACGTCTTGATGTTATAAACCTACCGTTTAAGACCATATAGCCTTTTGTGGGACCAAAATGTTTGCCTGTGATAATCAGGATATGATTTTTAGATACAGGATTAGGACACACGGAATTTATAACCGGTTGAGGAGATGTTAATTTAACCTCACCTATACCTATGTCTTGAAACCCATGAGCAAGGATTATTAAAGCTATCAATAATAATGTTTTACCTCGGTGTAAAAACAATTCTGTAACCTTCCTTTCTTGCGTATTCCAAAGCCTGTTTCTTTGCATCTTTACCAAAGAAATCTGCAATCACTTTTTCTTTATCATTAAACGTAATGACTTTATAGCCATAAGTATGTCTTGATAGGTATACTTCTTTTCTCTCCTGTGTATTACTGTTTGATCTCATCTTCCATCTAAAGACACAATTTCAACTTTTATACAGTGCCTACCAAATGTCTTTTTAAGATGTGCCTCAACTATCTGGCAGTCATCATAGTAGATGATACCTCTCAATGCATCTTTGACAGCCTTAGCTAAGTTGTCTATATCTGGCTTCTTTGTATGAAATTTCTCCCTTCCATTTTCTCCCATTTGAAAGGTAAGGCTTAAGACGATAGGGCCCTTTACAGGTTCTTTTATACCCTTTTCCATCGCAATTATTTTTGTGTGCCATGCTATAGCCTCCTTAAAAGCTTTGCACTGTTTAGGATCATAAGCACCAACGATGTATTTAAGACCTGAATATCTAACAAAGAATCTTGGTCTTGCTTGAGGAACAGGCTTTGTATTGATTTCAAACTCAAGTAACATTTTTTATCCCCCAGTTTGTTGTTTATTAGTTTTCAAAAAAATCATTTAATCTTCTCTTTTAAAAATGTCCCTTGTCTTTAAAAGATGTATTTATAAAGATGTCTTTAAAGATGTCTTTAAGTGGCTGTAACCCTTTGTTAATGCGAATGTTTTTGTTCATTTGAGTTACCAGCAGAGGAACCTTTTCGTTACCTGCAGAGGAACTCTTAGTTACCTCAGGAGGAACTCTAAGGTTACCAGCAGAGGAACTTTTTGTTACCTCAGCAGGAACTTCCTGCAGAGGAACTCCCCATCGCTCATAATCCTTTTGAAGTCTGTACCCCCTTCCCCTTTTTGTAATGATTTGCTTCTTTAACAGCCCTTTGATTGTTCTGGCGATATGACACTTCTTGATTCCGCAGAAGGACTCTATCTGTGAGTAAGTTAAGATGGCTTCTTTTTTGTTCCACCCGTATGAGAACCTGATGACCGTAAAAACAACTCTCCATTCATAAGGCGAAAGGTTAGTTTTTGCGAATGCGTCCAAAATCTCATTAGCAATAGCTGTATATCCATGTTCCTTCTGAGGATTCGCCATTGTCAGACTTCAGCAAATTCCTTTTCTCCGTTACCACCTACCGGTAACTTTTGCTGTGCAGGCTCAAAAGATGCTTCAACTACATCACCCTGGAGCTCGATAAGTTCAAAGACATTCTCTTTGCTCTCTCGATTGCTTGCAATAAACTCCACAGTGACAGTGACTCTAAGTTCAGAGTCTACAGAGACTTTCTTGATGTTCACGAATTGCCTCATGTTTGACCTCCTTGTTTTGTTTTTGTTTTCTTAGAGCACCCTCAAGGATGCGCAAAATGCTCATGGTCTTTGCCTTTGCAAGCTCATGGGGCATAACCTTGTATTTAAAGACTGGTTTGTATTGTTTGTCAGCTATAACAGACATCATCAACAAAAAAATAGCTCTCTCTGACTTTAAGGGCATATGCAATCTTAGCAATCATTAGAGCTTTAGGCATCTTCCTCCCTTTTTCGATTTCAATGAGATACTCTCTTGATGTACCTGCTATTTTAGCAAGTTCTTGTTGTGTAAGTCCGAGCTTTAATCTCCTTTTCTTTATCATTTCAGGATTAAATGCTCTCAAAGGTAACCACCTCCTTTCTGTCAACAATAGCTTACAGACAAAAAAATTAATTGTCAAGTTTAAAGGTATG
>SBBU01000305.1 GCA_005239585.1 Planctomycetaceae bacterium | reverse complement strand
TGGCTGGTCCTTCGATATTCCACTCATATGATAATACCACGGGGCGCCTTCATCCGCACCCCAGAGGGGTGCGGCATTCGGCGACGTTGCAGTAAAAAAGATTGATCTGCTCGATGGAAAACTGGACGGCAGAGTCAAAAAGCAAGTCTCTACATGCACCAGCTGCAGTCGAGTCATGTCTAGGCGCCATCTAAAATGTATGTACTGTGGACAAGAAAAACTAGAGAAAACATTTCTCGACGTAGTGTAAGCCAGTTTATTCGATTCTATCCAGGAGATGGCCCAGTTTTTCCTTTTTTGCCTTGAGGTATGAGAGATTAAGCTGATTGGGAGGGGGTTCAATCGCGACTCGTTCGACAACTTGCAATCCAAAACCATGTATTCCATAGATCTTTTTGGGATTGTTAGTCATCAGCTTCATCTTGCGGAGACCGAGATCGAAAAGTATTTGGGCGCCTATGCCATACTGGCGAAGATCGGCAGGGAGTCCAAGCTTCAAATTAGCATCGACTGTATCGGCCCCTTTGTCCTGTAATTTATATGCCTTGAGTTTATTGACCAGTCCTATGCCACGCCCTTCCTGTCTGATGTACAAAAGTATCCCCTCACCTGCCTCGGTAATCATAGCCAGCGCACCAGTTAGCTGATCACCGCAGTCACATCGAAGTGAATGGAAAATATCTCCCGTTAGGCATTCTGAATGGACCCTCACAAGCACAGGATCTTCAATGACCTTACTTTTTCCGACCCTTCCCATGCAAAGCGCTATGTGCAGATACTCATCGACGAGCGACTTGAATATATGCAGATCAAAGTCTCCAAACTTTGTTGGCATTTTTACATCAACAATTTTTTCGATCAGCCTTTCTTTCTTTCTTCTGTATTCAATGATGTCGGCAATCGAGCACATTTTGAGTCCGTGTTTCTTGCTAAATTCCACCAGCTCTGGAATGCGCGCCATCTTGCCCTCTTCATTCATGATCTCGCACATAACTGCCGCGGGTTTGAGGACTGCCAAACGCATAAGATCGACAGAGCCCTCTGTATGACCAGCTCGAACAAGGGCACCTCCTTCGCATGATCTTAAAGGAAAGACATGACCAGGTCTGACAATCTCTTCTGGTTTACAGTCATCTCTTACAGCTGTTAGAATCGTAACTGCCCTGTCATACGCCGATGTCCCACTTGTGATTCCTTTTGCAGCATCGATCGATACTGTAAATGCCGTACCATATTTTGAGTTATTATGCCTTGAATCAACCATGAGAGGCAGTGCAAGTTTTTCACAGCGTTCCTCAGAAAGGGCCAAACATATAATACCTCTCCCATGCTTTGCCATAAAGTTGATTGACTCTGGTGTCACTTTCTGCGCAGCCAGAACCAGGTCTCCTTCATTTTCCCTATCCTCGCTGTCTACAAGGACCACCATCTCGCCCTTTCTTATGGATTCAAGCACTTCTTCCACGGGGTTAAATATTGAGTTATTTTCGTTCACAGTTCCCATCAGCGTGAATTATAGGGTATCCTCTTACCCAACTCAACCGTACAGTTGCAATCTTAAAGTTCGTCGTACTGTGTAGGATTTTTACGGAGTTGTTTCTTGAGTGACTGGATTTTTTTACCATGCAACATTCTTTCTTTGGCACGGTGTGATATCCTGCGTTTCCTTGCCCTGATTAGGTGACGTTCCCTTGCCTGTTCACCAAGTCTGCCGAGGCGAATGGCCTCAATCTTCTCGCACAGAATTCTGCGGGCTAGGATACGGTTATCTCCCTGAGAACGAGTTATCTGGCACCTAATTTCAATCCCCGTTGGCTTGTGTTTCAGATATACACATGTATTTACCTTATTCACATTTTGGCCGCCGCTGCCTGAGCTCCTGACAAAATGTTCCTCAATATCAGCCTCTTTTATGCCAAGCTGTTCCATACGCTCTTTTATTGCCTGTAATTTGTTCTGGCTTACCATTCGGTGGCAATTATAGGTTTCAAATTGGGTGGGGAGGGATTCGAACCCCCGAAGGCAAACGCCACGGGGTTTACAGCCCCGCCCCTTTGACCACTCGGGTACCCACCCAGATCTGTTTTAGGACTTGATGATTTTAGATTTTATGATTTATAAATGCAAACCTACCTGTCGCCTGGAGAGCGGGCGACGGGGCTCGAACCCGTAACACCCAGCTTGGAAAGCTGGAACTCTACCAATTGAGCTACGCCCGCCCAGCCCTTTGGACTAATTTTAGCATTCGTATCTATCGTTGCAATTTGTCAAGGAAAATTACCATAGTCAAACATGATTTGTTTTACGGATTCAATTGAAGGAATAACTGCAGATAAGTTAAAAGGGTTTTTCATAGGTTGGCCGAGTCCCCCATTGCCCGAGGTTCATCTTAAACTAGTAAGAAACAGCGATCTGGTCGTTCTTGCCATTGATGATCAAAATGGAAATGTTGTAGGATTCGTCACAGCTATCACAGATAATGTCCTGTCAGCCTATATTCCGTTTCTTGAGGTACTGCCCAAATATCAAGGACGAGGAATTGGAAAAGAATTATTCCGACGAATGCTGGATAAGCTCAAGAAGCTGTACATGATCGATGTTCTGTGCGATCCAGAGCTTCAGGAATTCTACGAACGATTCGGAATGAAACCGGCAAAAGGCATGATAATTCGAAATTACGAGAGGCAATCTGGGCCTAGTCAACCTCAGTAAGTTCGGGGTCTCGCATATCACGACCTACGATAACCCGTGTCCTGCCATTTCGATTTCTGATTGTGATATCCCATGACTGCATAACTTCAGCGCCAATAATCATTTCTCTCCTAATATCAGGTGTAATATATGCCGAGCTCCTAATCTGCTTACCACCGATCGAGATAATCAATATCGATTCCCCTGTTATATTTATGCCGCCCTTTTTGCCGGCTGTTTGTAGATGCTCGATTGTCTTATAACGATAAACGATGCCTCCTTTTGGCACGCAATCCTCTCTTAAAATAGTGTAGTATGAATCTGTATCAAACAATGCTTGAACAGTTCTTTTTTTCTTGTTCAGTGTCAAAACACTGACTTGCAAAATCGGTTTGGTCATGCAGTTATTTTACTACTTGCGGATAGCGATTGGAAGAATGACAACTGTCACACCGCGATAGTGGAGGCGGCGCTGGATTTCATAGGCAATGTAACTGTGGAGCATCCTTGTCCACATGGTCTCTTTAGCAAAAACAAGCTGGCCTGCAAAGAAGACGGAACGCGGATACTTTTGAATTATCTCGCCCGAGACCAACTCCGCCCCTTGGGCAATATCAGTGCCGACAGTATAAAAAGCCTCGGCGTGCCCGCCAAGTTGTTTTGCATAGGGCAGATACTTTTCAAGATTCCGCCGGGTCTCTGCCCTCAAGGTCTGCACCTCTTCCGGACCTTTAAAGTGATCAAAATCAACAAGCCCAACAGAAACAAATACAAAGTTCTTATAAAAATAGGGATTCATCCTGTGAATCGAGAAGAGAGTATGAAGTCCAAGACCGTTAAAACCGGAGACAAGAATGACAGCCGTTGGCTGCTGCGGGTCATAACTTGCTGGCTCAGACGCATCCTTTGGCGCTGGGAACTGCACTGCAAGGTCATCAAGACGCTTTAGGAGCCGAGCCGTCCAACCATAGTGAGCACGTATAATGAGACAAACTACCATCAAGGCCAATATAACCACCGCACTCGCAAAGGAACCCTCGGCGAACTTTAGGACGAAAAGAGAAATCAAGAGTACAAGAGATATTAGAAAGCCAAGGGCAGTTACACCAAACTTCCACCAGCTGCCATTCTGAGTGCGTCCACGACCAAGCCAAAATCTAACCATTCCAAGTTGTGAAAGAACAAATGTAAAAAACACACTTATTGAGTAGAGTACAACTAGGATCTTTATATTTCCGCCTGTAAAAATAATAGAAGTAATGGCAGCAAGCCCCATCAATGTCACACCATCTGCAACAACCAGCCGCGATGAAAGATAACCAAACCTGGATGGAACCCATTTATTGTGAGTCATTGTAGCAAGTGTCCTAGGACCTCCAATAAAGCCCGACTGGGCAGCCACAAAAAGTAAAGCCCCAGCAGAAATAAGTGCAACTATTACAAAAACCCTTCCTGCATCACCAGTCCCTACTACCTTCTCCAAAAGGACAGCATTAAGTGTACGGCCATGTTCAGACTTGACATCAAGGAGTAAATATCCAATGAGAAGACCTGAGGCAAGAAGCGCTAACGAAACAGCCATCATAATCATTGTATGTCTCGCTGTCTTTACTCGCGGTTCTCGAAGTATTTGAACACTGTTAGAGAGGGCCTCGATACCAGTAAAGCTGCCACCACCAATTGCATATGCCTTTAAAATCGCAATAGCAAAGACTCCAAATCCCAAGGTCTGAATGGTACTTGCCGATTTTACAATAGAATCTTCTACCGCCTGAGGTAGTTTGTGACCATTTGAAACAAAGATCCAAACTACAATTACAAAGTGTGAAATAATAAATACTATAAATATGGGAAGGAGGACAAGAACAGACTCCCTCACACCTCTCCAATTAAGAAGCATCAGTATCAAAACGATTGCACATGCGGAGATCATTTTATAGGCCAGCAAGTAAGATGGTAAAAAACTAAATATTGCTTCTATTCCAGCTACGACAGATATGGCTACAGTCAGCACATAGTCTACGATCAAGGCACATCCACAAAGCAGTCCAGGGATCGGACCTAGGAGAGTCGATGATACGTTATAACCACCACCCCCTACAGGAAACAATTTTATTATTTGATAGTAACTCGCAGATAAGAGAATAACAGTCAGTCCAACTAAAAGTGCTAGAAATAGGGCAAGGTGTTTGTTTTCACCCAATGCGAGATATCCTTCTTCAGGGCCGTAACAGGATGATGAAAGTCCGTCAGCGCCAAGTCCCACCCAGGCAAAAATGGCGATAAGTGAAAGTTGATGAAACACTGCCGGATCGACTGGATTTTTTCCCTTACCTATTACTAGCTTCTTTAGCCAATCAAACATTTTAAATCTCAAGTCCCAGAATTGGCGATGTGAGAGAGTCGTAGATCTCCCAGTCGAAAGCCTACGGAGTTAGCTGTCGGATTCGGGCCCGCCTGGATTTAGCCCTATCCCGATCTGTTAAAGGCAGATAGGGAATTCACCCCAATTATCTGGGTCCCCCGTTTCCGCTTTGGCGGAGTTCGGCACAAGTATGAAATGCTATCCCATCTGAACATGAAAAGCAAGAACCTAATTTACGATAACTAGCAATGCATCAAAGACTTACAACTTAACGCGACTTTGCTATAGCCTGTTTAAGATCATCTATCAAATCATCGGGGTCCTCTATACCAACTGATAACCTAATCACCGACTCTGGTAGTCCAATCTTCTGCTTTTGGCTTACAGGGACTGCCCCATGGGTCATAGTAAATGGATGACTTGTCAATGACTCTACTCCGCCAAGGCTCTCAGCAAGTTGAAACAACCTAGTCATTGATGCAAATTTCAAATTCCTTTCTATCCCACCCTTTAGCGAAACGGAAATCATTCCGCCGAAACCCGACATTTGTTTCCTAGCTATCTCGAAACCAGGATGGTTAGGCAGACCCGGATAATAGACCTTCTCAACCTCTGAATGTTTATACAAAAACTCGGCAATTCTCTGGGCATTCTCGCAGTGCTTCTTCATCCTGACCTCAAGAGTTTTTGTACCCCTCAACACAAGAAAGCAATCAAGCGGCCCCGGTATTGCACCAATAGCATTTTGAATAAATTTGAGTTCATTGAATAGTTTGTCATCGTTGACAACCAAGGCACCTCCGACAACATCTGAATGGCCGCCAAGATACTTGGTTGTAGAGTGGACAACGATATCAGCCCCTAAAGCAAGCGGGAGCTGAAGATATGGTGTAGCAAAGGTATTATCAAACACAACTATTAAATCATTTGCGTGGGCAATCTCTGCGGCAGTTTTAATATCGGTAATGCTTAAGAGTGGATTGCTGGGGCTTTCCAGCCAGAGCATTTTCGTGTTGCCCTTGATTGTGCTCTTTATCTCATCGGAGTTAGAAGTATCAGCAAATGTAAAATCTATGTTGAATCTATTAAAAATCTTTGTGAAAAGCCTGTAACTGCCACCATACAAATCCTGACAAGAAACAACATGTTCCCCCGACTTGAGAAGCGAAAGTACCACCGTCTCCGCTGCAAGACCAGATGCAAAGCAGAGTCCGTATCTCCCCTCCTCAAGACTTGCAATATTTTCCTCCAGTGCCTTGCGGGTAGGATGATTTGTCCTTGAATAATCGAATCCCTTGTGAACTCCGGGGGCCTTCTGAACATAAGTTGACGTTAGATAAACTGGCACCATGATTGAGCCAGTCGCAGGATCAGGCGACTGCCCTGCGTGAATTGCTCTAGTTGCAAATTTCATTTCAGCTTTCCGCAATCTTGCCTATTGCGTGTACAAGATCGAATTTTGTAATAATGTCATATCGTCCATCTTTCAGATCTACCATTATGGCCTGAAACCTTGATGGGATATATCGCGTTATCTCATCTATTGTGGCATCTTTGTTCACAACCGGCAAAGGTTCTTTTAGAACCTCGCGTACTATCAAAGACTGAATATTTTTACCTAGAAGCACCAGATTCATGATGTCATCTTCATGGACTGTGCCAATAAGTTTATCATCCTCTGTTACGGGTAGTTGCGAAATGTCGTTTGACCTCAACACCTTGAGCACTGAAGCAAGAGTATCCTGCGGCCTTACAGAAATGAGACTTTTCAGCTTTTTATTTCTAAGTATATCCAAAGCTGTGATTTTGAACTCCGATTCAGTGTACTGGTTCTCCTGCATCCATTCATCATTGTATATCTTGGCAAGATACCTAAAACCAGAGTCAGGGAGAAAGGCGACAACAAGGTCATTCTCACCAAGATTCTGGGCGATTTGAAGCGCTCCAAAGACTGCGCCGCCTGAGGAACCTCCTGCAAAGACTCCTTCCTGCCTTGCAAGCCTTCTTGTCCAGATGAAGCAATCCTTGTCGGTAACTCTGACCACTTCGTCTATTACCTCCCAGTCTATAATTTTTGGGAAAAAGTCTTCTCCTATTCCTTCCACTTTGTAGACGTGAGGGTCTATTATCTTACCCGTATAAAAGAAATCATAAAAGATTGAGCCGAATGGATCGATGCCGATTATTTTTACGTTGGGATTTTTTTCTTTAAGAAATCTGCCAACACCAGTTATAGTACCGCATGTACCCATCCCACAGACAAAATGAGTTACCTTGCCCTCCGTATCTCTCCAAATTTCAGGGCCCGTAGTCTGGTAATGTGCCCTTGCATTCTCCTCATTGTCGTATTGGTTTGTTAGATATGAATCAGGGATTTCACGTGCAAGCTTCTTTGCAACCTGAGTATAGTTACGCGGATCATCTGGACCCACAGCAGTAGGACACACAATCACTTCAGCCCCCATGGCCTTCATACCATTGATCTTTTCTCGCGACTGCTTATCGTTTACCGTGAAAATTGTCTTCATGTTCATTACAGCTGCAACGATCCCGAGACCCATTCCCGTATTTCCCGAGGTACACTCTATAACCGTTGAACCCTCCTTCACAAGCCCCTTGGCTTTGGCATCTTTGATCATCGAAAGTGCGACTCTGTCCTTCACGCTTGAGCCGGGATTCATATACTCAAGCTTCACATAAACCTTGCACTTTAAACCCTTTGTAAGTTTATTCAGCCGCACGATTGGTGTGTTGCCAATCGCATCAAGAATAGAATCGTAACGCATAACTCATCCTAAAAAATATTTAGCGTATACGCAAAGACTTTATAGGGTCAGCTTAACAATGTCAAGCCTCACAAGATATTTTCGAATTGTAACATACAGTTTGGGAGTAGAGGATTATCTCTACAGGATTGACTGTTGTGTAGCGAGGGGTTCTGTAGAGCGTCTGAGAAAGAGGATTGCAAAACACGTGTCAACCATACCTTTGCCCCATTGTCCAGATTCTGCTTGATTGGCAATTAACCAAGTTGCACCTTCCTTGTACCAATCGTGATCACCTATCTTTTCTCTCTCAGACAGAATGCAAGCACGCTCCAGCCCATAGAGCCAGTAAAAGTCACCTACGCCATCTAAATTGAAAGTGCCAGCTCCTATGAGTTTATAGTTCTTCGCTAGCCAGCTGATTCCTGCAGAGATACCTGCATCCTTTAATACCTCTCCTTTTTTCTTGAGCTGACCCAGTAAAAATCTGTATATAGCTATGCTTGAAATTCCACCAGCAGTCATCGCATATCGACGGTCAGCTTTTTCATTTGCAGGGAGCAATTTAATCTTGTCTCCATCTGAAGATTGGGTCCCTATTCCGCCACCAATAGAATGATACCGCCAAGTTCCCTCTGGGAACTGTGATGTTTCCCACCACTTTAAGGCGAGGGAGAGTGTCTCTTCAGGCAGTTCTACACCCGCATCGTAACATGCACGGAGCCCTAGTGCAGCATACTGCGAATTAGAATTGTCTCCTCCTTCCATCTTGAATGGTTGTGTTCGTTTTAATTTGAATTTTTTATCTTTCGCCTCAGTCACAGAGAGAACCTTTGGCTTGGCGCCATTTACCGGGAGCCTATAGTTCCAACGGCCATCCTTAGACTGCCCATCAATGAGCGCCTGCCCACACTGAGCAATAAACTCCATATATTTGTAAGGATCGAGTGTGTAAAGCGCCATCGCCTTGATCGCAGCCCTATAAGTATACTTTGGTTCAGCGTTAAGAACATACTCAAGTAATTTTCTGCATCTCTCGTCTTTCTCAGAAAATGCTCCACCATAAACAAGCGCGCAGAGCACGATCTCGGCTCGACAAGACCAGTCGTGATCCTTGTGAACATCACCATATGCTTGATCTATATTCTTCAAAAGCCACTCACATCCCTTTTTAACAGCTTGGTCAATCTTTTTTTGATCTAGTTTGTCTTGAGTATATGAACTATTAAAACCTGATTGAATGGATATGCCAATTAAAGCAAGTATAGTAAACTTATTAGCTAACATTAACTTGTATAAATATGTCACATCCAATGCAGAGTGTCAACCCTAAAGAACATATAAATAGGCTGACCCGTATATTATTTAGTGAAAAATTTTTCGTTTTACGACAGTTTCCTGCAAATTCTTTGAGGAAACTTCGAAATTGCGATGTAGATAAGAGCGGGGGCTGGCGCCCCCGCTAACGACATTCTATTTTATTTAGAAATCTTCGCCGGTGTACTCGCCAGCGCCCGGGCCTACTGGCATTTTTTCTTTCTTTTCAGGGATCTCGCTCACTAGGGCCTCAGTTGTCAGGAGCATCCCTGATACGCTGGCTGCATTTTGTAGGGCAACGCGAACAACCTTGGTTGGGTCAATTACGCCTGTCTTGAACAAGTTTTCGTACTCGAGAGTCTCGGCATTTAAACCGAATTCCACATCGTCAGAAGCCTTGATCTTCTCGATCGCAACTGCCCCATCAATGCCTGCGTTCTCGGAAATCTGCTTTATAGGGGCCTCGAGAGCCCTTCTTATGATATCTATCCCAACCTGTTCATCCTCGTTAGAACCTTTTAATTTCTCTAGTGTCTTTGCAGCCCTGACCAGTGCCACACCGCCTCCGGGGAGGATACCCTCTTCTACTGCGGCTCTTGTTGCATGCATAGCATCTTCGATCCTAAGTTTCCTCTCCTTCATCTCTACTTCGGTTGCAGCACACACATTGATTTGTGCCACTCCTCCCGCCAGCTTTGCAAGTCTTTCCTGAAGCTTTTCCTTGTCGTAATCTGATGTAGTCCTCTCGATTTCCTTCTTGATCTGTTCAATTCTACCCCTGATAGCCTCCGTAGAACCTGCACCTTCTATAACAGTAGTGTTTTCTTTTTCAACGATGACTTTTTTCGCACGACCTAGCATCGAGAGATCAACTTTTTCAAGTTCGATTCCAAGGTCTTCAAAGATAGGCTTTCCACCTGTAAGAACAGCAATGTCTTCCATCATAGCCTTTCTTCTATCACCATATCCCGGTGCCTTGACCGCACAGACCTGTAGTGTACCTCTTAGTTTATTGACAACCAATGTGGCAAGTGCATCTCCTTCAAGTTCTTCTGCGATTATTAGGATGGGTTTACCGGTCTTTGCGATATTCTCCAGCAGAGGTATTAAATCTTTAACCGCAGATATCTTTTTTTCATATATAAGTATGTAGCAGTCCTTCTGCTCACATTTGTTTTCCTCAGGATTCGTTACAAAGTAAGGGGATATGTAGCCTTTGTCAAACTGCATACCTTCGACGTATTCAACATTCGTCTCCAATCCTTTACCTTCTTCAACAGTTATAACCCCATCTTTGCCAACTTTTTTCATTGCCTCTGCTATCATCTTTCCTATGTTTTTAAAGCCACCTGAGGCGATTATTCCCACATTTTCGATCTCGGTGTCTGATTTTACATCTTTTTTCATCTTCTTGAGCTGTTCTACTACGTGAGCTGTTGCCTTGTCTATTCCGCGCTTGATAGCAATTGCATTTGCACCAGCAGTGATCGACTTGAGACCCTCTTCAAAGATAGCTTCGGCAAGAACTGTTGCCGTTGTGGTACCATCTCCTGCAACATCCGCTGTCCTTGAAGCAACCTCCTTGACCATTTGTGCACCCATATTCTCCCATGGATCTTTAAGCTCTATCTCTTTTGCAACTGTAACGCCGTCCGATGAAACTGTCGGTGCGCCCCACTTTTTTTCCAGTAATACATTTCGTCCGCGAGGGCCAAGTGTTACTTTTACGGCACGTGCGAGTTGCCTGACACCGCGCCTTATAGCCTCTCTTGCCTCTTGTTCAAACGCAAGTTTTTTTGCAGCCATTTTTCTCCTCCAATGAAAAAATTAAATTGTTGTTACTTTTTCTTTTCAT
>SBBU01000023.1 GCA_005239585.1 Planctomycetaceae bacterium | reverse complement strand
GGAGTTTTGTGAAATATTATATCTTATCTCGGTAATTATGTTAAACATAGCCGTTTTTCAGGTCGAGTAGATTCTCGTAGCCTCCCGCGTAGCCCAGAGCAACCCGCGTCATTATTACTTACTAGGGTCGCTGGCTCGTCCATTTTATCTATTGCGGCTTTTTTGAGCTGCTCTCTGAACCTCAAGAACTCCCCGGCAATGAACCGATGAGCGAAGGATTTGTTCATGTAACCTGTGAGTTCAGGTTCGGGGCAAACAATCTTAATTTCGTGGACTGAACGGTACTGACCTGATGAAATGGATACGTCAAAACATTGTGGATAGATCTTTATTGCATCAATCATTGCGTCTTTTGGAAATTGGTCCGAAATAATTCTTTCAAGTTCGGATGGTTCTGCTCCACGCCATTTCCTCCACCAAAACTGCAACCCCCTCAATTTACCGAGAAATCCCGATCCCAAGATATCCCGGCTGGTCCAAGTTCTATCTATGAAATTCCCCTCATGGAGATCCCATTCGCCTTCATTTCCTGCTCCCATAACTTGCCAAAAGTTTTGCTTTTTCCATTTCGACCTTTGGAGAAAGAATATGGCCTGTTGATTCTTTGCATACGGGGCATATCGCGACGCACAGATCCAGTCTGAAAATCGCCTAACTTTTATGGTCGGTGTGTCCCATTTACCTTTAACAACCTGTTGGACAGCCAAAGTGAAATCAGAGTTATAAACTTTTAATAGTGTCCCACAATTGTGCATAAGACTAAACAACAACAGCAAAACTGATATGATAAGATTTAACAAAACAACGATTTTGGATATCCATGAGTTTAGCCCAGTACTGTTCCCATTGTTCTGGAGAATACAATCTTGTCAGCAGGACATGGGCAACAGCCAGAAGTCCCTTTTGTTTCCAGGATGCTCCTATTTTTTTGATGCGTCTTCCCATTTCTCTCATGACTCTTTCCAGAAGACTTATAACTTTAGGAGGCATATAGCCCAACTGGAGCCATTTCTCTACAACTGTAAAAAGATGATCAGAGGCATTTTTGAGATATGTGCTTGCTCCAAAATATCCCCTCCTGTAGAAACTGTTTATCATATCTTCAATAGATTTTCTGCTGGATTTCAATTGTTCCTCTATTTCTTTCTTTGTATCAGGCAATACCTCCTTGTAATCATCTTTAGGCAATTCAATTTTGATAAGGCCAGAGAGTTCTCTAAGAAATACTTCTCTGTCGTCTTTCTTGAGTCCATCCTTCCAGAGAAAGTAACCAAGCTGGCTGCTGGCATGCCAGTGACACCTCTGAATGCCTTCTGTAAGATTACCGAGAGCCTGCTGTCCTTTTTCTCCGTCAATTACCAACGATGGCGCTTTAATATTTTCCGGGCGTTTTTCGGACAGTTCATTGTCTATCTGTTCCCAGCTCTTATCAGCCCATACACCCAGCGGAACCAGTTTTCTTGGATTTTTGCTCATTCCCATAACTATTCGCAAGTCACCTTTGGTTGTTTCTGCTCCCTGTCGTTTATAACCAGTTCCATCTGCCATTATTCCCTGAAAACTTTTCCAGATTGGTTCTGTATGCATATCATTAGACAGCCTTTCCCAGTTTTGATTTATCATCCATCTGTGAAGAGTACTTTTAGGAATAATAATCTGTGCCAGTCCTTCAAGTCTATGGCTACCCTTACGATAACTAAGATCTGTAACTGTTTCAGATATAATATGCTTGATTTTTACCATCGCTTTACCTCGTGCTGGAATATTCAGAAGCGGCAACAATACCGCAAAGCGTTTACCACAGGTTTCGCATTTTACCAACTGCATCTTTACACTAAATTTTCCAAGTTCTGTCCGAAATTCTCGCTCTTTTTTCCGAACACCTGCTCTTCTGAAACTTCCTCCAACGCAAAGCTGCCCGTTTTTCTCTTTCTTATGTTTATGTTTCGCCCAGATAGAATTGCCTTTGCCATTACAAAGCAATTCTACCATCTGTTCCTGATAATTCTCTATGACACCTTTGCATGCGTCAGGGCCTATTTGCTTGCTCCAATTTCCAATTGCGTGAAATATTTCGTTGATATTTGTTTCACCGTCTTGTATAATAATATTAGTTGTTATTGTTACTTTGATTTCCATAAGGCTTACCTCCTTGATATTGTGTGGTAAGCCTTATTTTATTATATTAATTGAGTCCGTTTTATTATTTATGAACATTCAAAGTTACCCACAAATTCCACAGGCTCGTTACGATTTTTGGTATCTCCACTTACCTGATGGAATTTGTGGATAACTTTATAATTCTTTTAGTTTCATGCACAATTATGGGACACTACTAAAATATTATGGAGGAATTGAATATTCGTATCTGAGTCGCGTTTCATTTCGGCTTGGATATGACGGCTTAAATGTGGTGGGTGGCTTGGGAGGTCACTGGGGACATTGGAGATTGGATTACGCTTTTTTCAGAAATGTTGATTTGGATATGGCACATACTGTTTCCTTGTCTTATGCATTTGGGAGACAAAGAGAAAGTGATTGGT
>SBBU01000330.1 GCA_005239585.1 Planctomycetaceae bacterium | reverse complement strand
GGGCAAGGATGAGACCCCCAATAACTCAACTGCAAGTGCTATCGTTGCGCCAGCGATTATGTATGTCCACGGGATCTTATCACCCATTATCCCTTGTACAACGGTTGCCATCACATTGGCTTGGGGGGCAGGGAGAGGTGTCGGATGTTCCGCACTCTTGACAAATCCAAAGGCTGAATTTAATAGATGTACTGCAAATCCCATAAATATCGCTGGGAAGATCAGTCCGACAAATTCCATCAACTGCTGACTTTTCGGAGTTGCTCCCAACAGGTAGCCAGTTTTCAAATCTTGGGCAATGTCACCGGACATGCATACCGCTATACAGACTACTGTCCCTATTGACATAACCGAGATCATTCCAGAATAACCAGAGACACCAAAAGAGAGGAGGATTACGCTGGTAACTAGAATTGCGGCGAGAGTCATCCCAGATACAGGCGATGAGGAACTGCCAACAATCCCCACAATTCTTGCCGCCACGGCCACAAAGAAAAAGCCGAATATTAGGACTAGAATCGTTCCCAAAAAGTGGAGCTCTGTGCCCGGATAGGCCCAGATAGCGAGTGCCACTGCAAGTGATCCAAACAAAACAACATAGATCGGCAGGTCTTTATCTGTTCTAAGCTTCTGCGTTTGCGCAGATTTGCCCAGAGTTAATTCTTTTATCCCCGCAAAAGAGTGCACAATTGCTGGGATAGCCTTTGCAAGGCTCACAAAACCACCTAGTGCCACAGCCCCTACGCCCAAGTATTTTATGAAATTACCCCTGATTTCAGATGGGGACATTTCTGATATTAGCTTGGAGGCATGAGGGATGACATTCGGTATATGCTTACCCAAAAAGGCGATCAGGGGAGCGATGCCTAAATATCCCAAGACTGCCCCGGCCAGCATGAGGGCTGCCGTTCTTGCACCGATAATATAACCCACTCCTAAAAGGGCTGGCGTTGCGGTGATACCTACACTAGCTCCCTTGAGGTCCGGAAGGTTATAACTGGCACTCTCAGGCCAGAGCCTTAAACCACCCATCAAAGTCTTGTACAAGGCTGCGAATCCAATGCCGGCAAATACAGTCTTTGCTTTCCCTCCACCCACATCCCCTGCCTTTAAGATCTCCGCACAGGCTGTCCCCTCGGGAAATTTCAATCTGTTATGCTCTCTGACAATAAGATAGCTACGCAAGGGAATCATAAACAAAATCCCAAGAGAGCCGCCAAGGATCGACAAGAATACGATATCCAAATTCCTAATGGGATGAGAGAAACCTGAGATGGTTTCATTCCAGATGAAAAAGGCCGGGATGGTAAAAATAACTCCTGCTGCTAATGACTCGCCTGAAGAACCGATTGTCTGGACGATATTATTCTCAAGTACAGTCCCTTTCTTAAAAATTCCTCTTAGAACTGCCATGGATATAACTGCCGCAGGGATCGAGGCAGAAACAGTCATCCCAACCTTGAGACCAAGGTAGGCATTTGCAATCCCAAAAACAACGGCAATGATTGCCCCTAGAAGAACAGCCCGAAAGGTCACCTCCGGTATGTTCTCGTGTGCCTTTACATACGGCTCGAACTGATCCGCCTCAACCTTCTTTTGCTCTGGAGCTGTCATACTATCTTCCTCATAATACTCATTGGCTCGGAAGAAATCTACGCTAGTGCGAATTCAATGCTCTATACAGTGAGGCTTTTGTGTCAAATTATCCTAACCTCTCCATTATTAGAGATTTGAGAATTTTAAAGTTCTCAGTTACATAGTATTTCCTTTGTGGCTCTTCTAGTATGGAGCCGAGTTTTACCGTATAATCTTTCTTGTTCAAGTAATCTACTGTTTTTAAAAGTTTTTTTAGTTTGTCAGCCGATCCCTCGAGTTTAATTCCCTTTTTCACCAAGAACTCAATATCAAAAACATCTCGTATCTCCTTTCTATCTAGGAAGGATTCTATTTTTGCCTGCATCATGTCTCTCAGGGAAAGCGTTCGTAAAATGACCTGCAGGTTAGAATAGGGGCTGTAGGCAATAGCTTGCTCAGTATCAACCTTGCCAGACTTGTCCCTGATCTCGATTTTTAAGCTTCGATGGAAATCTCTCGATTTTATCTCAAAAAGAACTGTGTGATATTTTTTAGCCGCGTCTTTTAGTGTGTATGATTGTGATAAAAGCCTTTTTAAATCATCATATAGTTTATTTCTATCCTGACCTTGTGGAAGCCAAAAATCGAGGTCTACGGAAAACCGATTCAGGCCATGACATAATCTGAGCATCGTGCCGCCGATAAAGACCAAACGACGAAGGATTTTACCGGTGTTTAATAGGTCCAGGACCTGTATTTCAAACTCTTCTTGTCTTGCTAAATCTTGCATATTTCCCCTAACACCTTTTTGGTCTTCTTGGGAAAAACCCTCGCAAGTTGCTTTAATTTGCCTTTATCAAGCTTGTTCATATCCAGTGAAGAAATGTCCAGCTTATATTTACCGAATGAGTAGAGGTACATGGCGTCAATAAACGCCTTTTCTTTAGTTGCAATAAAGATATCTCCTTTTTTGATAAATCCAAAGTAATAATTTTTTTTCAGTTTATAGAAATTAAATCTCTTCCCATTTATATTAAATTTTCGTGAACGCTTTAGAGCAGAATTCTCAAAGAAGGACATTTGCACCTGAGATGTTACTTCATAAAAGGATAGGGCGGTCATAAAAGAGACGTAGGAGGGCACCTGTAGAAAATTGGAAATTTTCAAGGATTCCTCATTGGATAGGAGCTGCCAGCGTTGATCTAGGGTGTATAAATTCCGCTTTAACCTTATAAATACTCCCTCCTTGGTATAGCGACTGCACAGGACTCTCGTGGATTCTGGTGCTATTCGGGTTAGATTTTGAACATCCTCTATAGTAAAAAAAAGTCGCCTTCGCAAGGCCTGTATTAACGAATACCTCACGTCCCTATGATAGTCTAAGTATAGATAATTCTCAATAGTGTTACGTATCTATATTTAGTTGTAACAGTCATGGAACTGGCGGGGGCGACATCCGTAAGTACGAACTTTATAAACCAGGTTTAGTTTCTCTCATTTTCTACTTAGATTTGGGAGGGGTAAAATATTCATGAACTTGCCGTTCTATCGTGAGATTGAATAATAAACGAAAGAATATAACTATATAGACATGAGTAGAGACATCATATCGAGGAACTGATCGACAAGCTTCCAAGGCTAAAAAACGACGCTTATATAATGTATCAGTATGGAGAACCAGGGAGTACTGTTGATTTTTTCTGCAGTCTGTCTGAGGATGATCGAAAAAGACTGATATATGTAGCATTGATTTTTGGTGATTCCGATATCAAGAAAGTTGCTGATTATCTAATACAAAGATTCAACCTTCCTGCAAAAACGCCAGAGGCACTATCAAGTCAAATGTCTGAGAATGACAGAAATGAGCTATTAGAGATCATAAGAAGCGTTCAATTGGCTCCAAAAAAATTGCCAAAATATGATCGTGATAGGATCAGGAAGAAATTGCTCGAAATACTAGGTTTAATGGGTTCACTTTCATTTGAAGACGCTTATTGGCTGCTCATTCCACCGAATCCTGAACAGAATATAATAATAATTAATGCAGTGGGAGGTAGTGGAAAGAAAACTCAAGATAGCGTCAAAAATGAAATTTTTTATAATAGCAGAAGATTGCATAGTGGAGTACTCACTACATAATAGAAAAATTAAATATTGGAACAGGAAGTGTAAGATCCAATGATCTATTCATTGCTGAGTAAGTTATTCATTGTAGCAGGTTTTGACAAGATAAACGGAGTGAGATATCAGAGAATGAAAATGAAGGTGGAAGCTATTGAAAACCTGTAGTAGAGAAGGTAGATTACAATTGTGAAAGGTAGTGGTAAATATAATGATTCTCGGCCTGTGAAACCATCAGGGACAGTTATTAAGCAGCTTCAAGAACTATCCCCCCAAATGGATGGCAAGGTGGCAGCTATAGAGCCTAATTCTGGAAAATGGTTTATTGGAGACACTGTAATTGAGGCTGCTAAAAAAGGTCGTAGAAAACACCCAAAGGCTGTTTTTTATTTTATTCGCATTGGCTATCCTGCAGTTGATTTTCAAAGTGGTGGCTTGCTAAAATCGTGACAACTCTTCACGGTGTCATTGTAAAAGGTACTTCTTATATATCAGCAAATATTCTGAAAAATGGAATTCTTCGTCTGGAGACTGCTCTTGTACCAAAAGAAGCAGCAAGAATATCCATAGTAGTTGATACAGGATTCTCTGGTGGCTTTTCATTACCAGAAAAGACATTACAGTTCTTAAATCTTGATCTGCTTGGATATCTCCCCTATATCTTAGCAGATGGTTCTGAAAGAGAGGTTCCAACATATCTAGGACATGTTGTTGTGGGGAGAAGGGCTCTTGAAGCAAGATTTATCCCAGGGCAATCCTTAATAGGTACAGAGTTCATGGCATCTGTATTTTCCTTACTCTCTAAATTTTTCTACGGGTAGCGTACAACTGTCTTAGTTTTGACATGTCGCACCTCCAAAAAATGACTGATACATTTTTGGCAGTCTGTTGCCCTTTTGCGTGGAATTGCATTAAGACCCAGTTCTTGGCGGGGGCGACGGGGCTCGAACCCGCAACCACTGGATCGACAATCCAGTGCTCTAACCAATTGAGCTACGCCCCCATTGTGATTGACTAGTAACTATATGGAGAAAAATCAGAATGTCAATATGCTCAAGCAGGATTAAGGAAAAGTTACTCAGCCTTCTTTGTGTCAGGTTTTCTTTTGGAGATCGGCAAATTTTGTTGATGTATGAGACTCACTTGAGGACAAGTCTCTGAAGTGTAAGTATCCCCAGATTTGCGGTTTTTGTCTTGATTCCCTTGGTTCCTTTAAACTCCGGATACTTGACGGTTCTTACCAGTGTCTCATAATCCTGCTTGCTTATAGTGATCAAAAGCTGTTCTATGCGTTCAAAATCATACTCTGGGAGATTAAAGCTGACAGCTAGATCGCCATTCATTATTATCCTGTCCTCTAAGAACCAGGTCTTATTATCTAACATCTGGGCGAAGACCATCACTTTTGCGTCGCTAGCAGGTATTAGTTTACCTCCTGGATCGAGTTCTTGGACATGAGCAGTGATAATAAATGGGTTGGTGTTCGGGTTCTCAGTGTCAAAAACCCTAAATACCTTGCTGCACGAACTGAGTAGTAAGATAGGTATCAGTATCCGCACGGCTTTCATTATACTTGGATTGTCCTTCTTTTCCAGCTCTTCTCGGGGAAATGACCGGTTGAGGGCGCATTGCTTGTTTAAGGTAAAAGCCTTTAGGTATGTATCAAAGGGCTGCCAAATCCAGAGTTATTGTCCCCAAAGACACAAAGGGACTATAGTTTACATTAATCAGAAGGTGCACCCACCGGTTGAAACCGCTGGTTTTTTTCTGTTATTGCAAAGTCAATATGTTAAACATTTGCAATTTTAAAATGTTAATCTAGTGTTCGACACAGCAGG
>SBBU01000291.1 GCA_005239585.1 Planctomycetaceae bacterium | reverse complement strand
GATGCTCATCTATGTCGTTCATAACCTTAAAATCCTTCTCAGATTAAAAGTCGCTCTAGGCCTACGTTTCCCCTTTCCGATTTTTTGGACAAGCTCAGTTTCGATTGACATAAAAGTATATTGTTGTATACTTTTAATTGGAGGCTATTACTGGAGGTCACGATGAAAAACGAAAGAGGCGCGGCATTAATAACCAGCATTGTTGTGGGTGTTATAGCACTTAGTATCGCTGGTTCATTAACGATTGAGGTCCAATCCAGACATAAAATTCAGACGATGCAAACTGATATTGCTGCCGCTGAATCTATAGCTCTTTCGGGGGTTGAAAAGATAAGAAGATTTCTCTATGTCTACAAGTATGACGGTACATGGGCGTGGAGCGATATACTGCAATACAACAGGAATTTTACTACAGATACTTCACAAATATCGCAGATGTGCACGTCACATATGAATTCTATGAAGTCATATACGGGATATCCGTATTATAATGCGTATTACCATACAGACTATCAATCGTATGGGATGGATACACTGCCCGAAGCGCCTGTTCCGTCAAACCCAACTGATCCCATGGGCTACCCGGTAGTTTTTGGTGTCCCTTCTACATATGGAACTGGCGACTATTTTGCAGTGATTCAAAATGATAACGCAGATCCTGATCCTCTGATTGATACAAATGAAAAAGTCGATCTCGTAATGACAGGTGTAATGCCAAATGGTACAACAAAACAGATCAGGGTGAGACTGCGTTATGACAGAGAGGATTTCAAACCGTTGGCTGCCTTGACTACAGGAGGCAACCTGAGAATAAATGGGAGTCCGGAGGTTACCGGTTCGTATGGAAGTGTCCACACTAATATGAGCGCCCTTTTGGATGGTAGGCCGGAGATTTCACAAAAAATGACCGCGGTTGGAAGCGTATCGGTTATTGGTACTCCAATTGTGGACGGCGGAATTTGGCCATTTTCATCTACTGTTCCACTTCCGGATGTAAACCCGTCGGAATTTATAGGGAGCGCAAATTACCTGCTAAAGGCAGATGGGACAGTAGTGGACAATGCAACTGGTCTTCCGATAGCAAGCCTCGCCCCGAGCGGAACTTGGAATGGATTCAAGTACAGTGCAGGTGATTGGTCTGCTAATGGTAATGATGTGCTTACAGCAGCTACTTACTACATAGAGACTTTCTTTACATTGAATGGGAACGCAAGCGCCAATGCTACATTTCTTGTTGCCAACAGCGTAAAAGTTGCTGGGACTGCCGCCGTTAGTGGAACTGGGACTATGACGATTCTAGCACAAGGGGACATGGAACTCCTTGGTACTGCGACTTTTCAGGGCTTTCTTGCCACTCAGGAGCAGATCAAGGTAAGCGGTTCGCCTAAAGTAATCGGCTCTGTTTTGGCCCGTGATAAGCAGGACCTTTTTACCCAAGTCTCCACTACTTCGACTATATACCCGGATGTATTAATGGGCTCTGCTGGAATTCATTACGATGCCCCATTCACTACAATGCTTAAAGTAGGCACCAGAGTAGCTCCGGAATCAATGTGGAGAGTTAAATAGCGCTGATAATTACAAAGCGGTTATAATATGTTAATGAATATAACTATTCTTTTTTCGTTAATTTTATCCACGCACCAGAAGACCACGGGTTTACCCATACATGAATGGTGGTCTTCGGTGCGGGATGTTCGCCCAGAAGGGGCGTCCAACTGGTACGACGGCTTTGGCCGTTGGGCTCCATGCGGGCAAACTCAGCAAGAAATCTTTAGGGTTTATTTGAAAAATGGCAACTATCTGGATGGGATCTCCGTTAAAGAGTCAACTGAGGGTGTCAGGCTGGATCTTCCTAATGGAGAGATGTTTATACCGAGAGACTATATTGATCCCGTAAAAAAGATCCAAAAGATAAAAATCAAGGCCAATGTCCAAAAGAAGGAAGAACCTATAAAGACACCTGACAACAAGGAACCAGTTAATGGTAAGAAGCCTGAAACACCAGATAAACCAACAACAGAACAACCAAAGGAAAAAGTCTTTTCAAAAGAGATCGTTAACAAAGTTGAATCTGTCCTGCGCGAATTTGAAGAGGTTTCTGACCTCGAAAAACCGCAAGTGGTTGACAAGTTGATTAAAATTGGTGAAGAGGGGGCCCTCTATCTGGTATCGAAGCTGGATAAGCTGGATGTCAGTCTTCTGCCGTGGATGGCTAATCTGTTTGTTGGCCTAAATTCTCAGGCTGTAGGAGAGGAGCTTGTGAAAAAACTACAGGGGGAAAATACGAGGATGAAATATGTCGCTGTCAATGTGCTTACATCTGTGAAATTCAAGGGGGTGGATACTCATATCAGGGCCTTGTTCAAGGAAAAGGACCCGAATCTTAGAATTACTGCAATAAATGCCCTTTTGACGTTAAGAAGCAAAGAGTCTGTAACTGATATTATTTCTTTAATGAGAGACAAGGATTCCGGTGTGAGAAAAAGCGCCGGTTTTGCCCTGATAAAATTTGCCAATGAGGTTGGCATGCACGCGGATGTGGCAGGCAGGCTGTTGGAGATAATCGACACGTCATCGGAGAAAGAGGCGGTTGAGATGGCATTCGTATTAGGTGAGATCAAGGCACGTGATGCCGTACCGAAACTCATAGTCCTGCTCGATAAGGATGAAGAATCAACAAGGGCTCAGGCACTGATCGCGTTGGGGAAGATCAAAGACAAAAAAGCGATACCGGCGATAAGTGCGAGGGCTACTGTAGAAAACTCCCGGCAGGTTAAGATT
>SBBU01000164.1 GCA_005239585.1 Planctomycetaceae bacterium | reverse complement strand
GATTGTTTTATGAAACTAAGGAAATACGTCTAACATCTTCTGCGAAAGAAGATGATATATTGCAGCGCGTCTCGGTAAAAGATATCAAAGACCCTCAAACAGGGGAGATTCTTGTGGAATCTGGTACAAGATTCCAGAAAGGTATCCTTGAGGTGTTAAGAGAAAAGAAGATTGAGAGTGTTGAGATAATTATTCGGGTCGAAGATCAACTGATTCTAAATACTCTACAAGAGGACACTACGAAGAGCTATGAAGAGGCGCTTAAAACCATCTACGCTAAATTAAGACCGGGCACGCCTATAACTGTTGAAAAGGCTGCTCAGCTCATCTCGGAAAAATTCTTTGATCCCACAAGATACAGACTTGGCAGGGTTGGTCGCTTTAGAATAAACAGGAAATTCGGCAGCAACATCTCTGAGAGTGCAATCACGCTTCAGAAAGAGGATATCATTAACGCAATCAAGTACATGATCAAGCTGAGAAAAGGTGAAGGAAGTGTCGATGACATCGACCATTTGGGCAATCGAAGAGTTCGTGCGATAGATGAACTGATTTCAGACGATGTAAGAAGAGGATTTCTGAAACTAAAGAGAGCGATGGTTGAAAGACTTAGTTCTATACTTGATAATCAGGCATCTCCC
Source organism: Planctomycetaceae bacterium (assembly GCA_005239585.1). The sequence continues at coordinate 3,622 of SBBU01000164.1, read as the reverse complement.
AGGACAATTATAAATTCAAAAATCATCTCGAGTACGATTGATAATTTCTTTGCGAGGGGCGAGCTTTCTCAGGTTGTGGATCAGACAAACTCTCTCTCTCAGATTACACATGAAAGAAGACTGTCAGCTCTTGGTCCCGGAGGTCTTAACAGACGAAGAGCCGGCTTTGAAGTTAGAGACGTTCATATTTCTCACTATGGCAGAATATGTCCCATTGAAACGCCTGAAGGAACTAACATAGGCCTAATTACGTCATTGGCTATTCTTTCTAGCCTTGACAAGTATGGTTTTCTTATAGCTCCCTATCGAGTGGTAAAGAATGGTGAAATTACTGATCAAATTCTATATCTCAGGGCTGACGAAGAGCTTGAGAAAGTAATTGCTCCTGCTGATGTGTCCACAGATAAGAGTGGGAAGATAATAGGTGATAGAATCATGGCCAGAGCTTATGGTGAGCTGCTTTATGTGGATCGTAAGAATATACAACTGGTAGATGTTGCCCCATATCAACTGTTTAGTATATCCACTGTGTTGATACCCTTCTTAGAGCATGACGATGCTAACAGGGCCCTGATGGGTTCAAACATGCAGCGACAGGCTGTTCCTATCTTAAGACCTGAACTTGCTGTCGTATCAACTGGCATGGAAAAAATGGTTGCACAGAACAGTGATTTTGTGCTCAAGGCAAAAGAAGAAGCAGAGGTGCTGACAGTAACAAGTTCAAAAATTACAGTAAAAAGTGAAGATGATGAGATTTACACATATGATCTACTCAAATTTCAAGGAACGAACGAAAAGACATCACTTACCCAGAAACCTTTAGTTCAAGTCGGCGATCGTGTCAAGAAAGGACAAATCATAGCAGACAGTTCCTGCACGATAGAGGGGGAGCTGGCCCTGGGCAGAAATGTCCTTGTGGCCTTTATGCCATGGGAGGGATACAACTTTGAGGATGCGATAATAATTAACGAACGACTTATTCGAGATGACTTGTTTACCTCACTGCATGTTGAAGAATTTGAATGTGTCACAAGGGAGACAAAACTTGGTAAGGAGGAATTTACTCGCGATATCCCGAATGTAGCAGAAAAAGTTCTGAATAAGCTGGATGAAGATGGTGTAGTTCGGATTGGTGCGTTCATAGAGCCGGGAGATATTCTCGTCGGCAAAGTCGCTCCGATAAGTAAAACTGAACTTACCCCTGAAGAAAAGCTCCTGCATGCGATATTCGGAAAGGCGGGGCAGGATGTAAAAAATGAGTCGCTTCGCGTCCCGGCAGGAATTCAGGGGGTGGTACTCGACGTCAAGAAAATCGCTAGAAACGTAGGTATTAATGCTCAGAATAAAAAGAAAATCAATGAACAGCTGAGGTCGATAGACAAGGATATCTACCAAAAGATCAATTTCGCCGTATCTAAAGGGCTCTCTAGACTCAAAGACACATTGGGCAGAACTCCAGTTAAGAATTTTGAATATGGTAAGTCGAGTTCTGTGAAAAATCTTCAGCAACTCAAGTCTAAATTGGACATAAAACTCATGAACATCAAGGGAAAAGCTCAATATGAAGAGGCTCAGCAGGCGCTCATAGAGTTGTTCAGAAGAGTTGAGCAGCTCGAGAATGAAAGGGACAAGAGACAGTTAAATCTGACTAGAGGAGTAGAACTTCCTACGGGCGTGCATGAGATGGTAAAGGTTTATATTGGGATGAAACGGAACCTTAGTATAGGTGATAAGGTGGCAGGAAGACATGGTAACAAGGGCGTAATAGCAAAGGTCGCACCTCAAGAAGATCTGCCATACCTTGAGGATGGAACCCCGGTTGATCTCATTCTGAATCCGTTAGGTGTCCCATCAAGAATGAATGTTGGGCAGATACTCGAGACTCATCTTGGCTGGGCTGCTACAAAGCTCGGATTAAGGTGCGTAACTCCACCATTTGACGGGGCTACAGAAGCAGAGATCGAAGAACTCATGGAAAAGGCAAAACTACCGAAGGATGGCAAGACCTGGCTCTATGATGGTAAGACAGGCGAAAGATTCCTTGAAAAGGTTACGGTTGGGGTTATCTACTTTATGAAGCTTCACCATCTTGTGGATGATAAAATCCACGCCCGTGCAACAGGCCCTTATTCACTTATCACACAGCAACCGCTTGGCGGAAGAGCAAGAAGTGGCGGACAGAGGTTTGGTGAGATGGAGGTCTGGGCGCTTGAAGCTTATGGAGCCGCTCATACTCTTCAGGAGCTTCTTACTGTCAAAAGCGACGATATTTTTGGACGCAATAGGATGTATGAGTCTATAATAAAACATCGTAATATTCTTGAACCGAGCACCCCAGCCTCGTTTGAGGTCTTGGTCAATGAATTGAAAGGTCTTTGCCTTAACATAAAACTTGAAAAGACAAAAGAGGCTCTACCTTGAGAAAACTAAGATCTACTTGAGATTAGTGAAGATTATGAGCGACGATAGTTGCGGTTTTAATGGAAGGTTGACGGTTGGACGGCGCCCATGCCCCATCCGGAAGGTGGGGTAAAAGGCGCCGTTCACCGTCAATCCTGAGCAAGCCCCGCCTGGAAGGGCGGGGTGGTCGAAGGATTGACTTTTTTAGGGGAATAGATGCTAGAGGAAATTACAGAAAGGATAAACGAGTATTCGGCGATAATGATAAAGTTGGCATCGCCTGAGGAAATCAGATCATGGTCTAACGGCGAGGTCAAAAAGCCAGAGACTATAAACTATCGGACCTTCAAGCCTGAAAAGGATGGTCTTTTCTGTGAAAAGATCTTCGGACCAGAACGTGACTGGGAATGCACCTGCGGCAGGTACAAAGGCATAAAATATAAGGGGTTGGTCTGCGATCGATGCGGTGTTCAGATCACAAGATCATATGAACGTCGTAAGCGTATGGGGCATATAAATCTTGCATCCCCTGTTGCCCATATTTGGTTCTTCAAGACAATCCCATCTAGAATGGCAGCTATCCTTCATATGAAAATAACAGAACTCGAACGTGTGATTTATTATCAGAATTATGTGGTTACTGAGGTGAGGGATTCAAGGTGCGGACTAAAGGAACGTCAGCTCCTCTCTGAAGAGGGTGAAAGCGGTTACAGGAGGTTAAAGGAAAGGTACAGAGATGCATTCGAAGCCGATATGGGAGCTGAGGCAATTAGGACATTGCTCAGCAGGATTAAATTAAGGGAATTTTCAGAGCAGCTTAGGGAAGATGTCTCAAAACCTGTATCAGAGCAAAAATATAAGGACTTGGTTAAGAGGCTCATCACGGTTGAAAAATTCCTGGAATCTGGAAACAAACCAGAGTGGATGATTCTGGCTGTTGTCCCAGTTATACCCCCTGATTTAAGGCCATTGGTGCTCTTGGAGAGCGGAACATTCGCAACTAGCGATTTGAATGATCTCTATAGGAGATTAATAAATAGAAACAACAGATTGAAAAAATTGATGGAACTCAATGCCCCGGAGGTCATCATAAGAAATGAGAAGCGTATGCTTCAGCAGGCAGTTGATGCATTGCTGGATAATACGAGGTGTCGCCGTCCAGTGCTCGGAGCTAACAATCGACCATTGAAGTCGTTGGCGGACATAATCAAAGGCAAACAAG
>SBBU01000119.1 GCA_005239585.1 Planctomycetaceae bacterium | reverse complement strand
CAATCAACCTCCTCCATGATCTTTTTTATCCTCTCTTCAATCTGACCAATATTTCCATTGGGTTCATCCTTGAGGTTGATGATCTCGTCTGTTCTTTTGTGATTAAAATGAATGATAAATCCGCCGGGGATGGTTGCAATGAAGCAGAGTGCGATTAATACCCATCGACGTATATTTTCAGCTTTTGTCAGCGGTACCATTTTTTATTTAAAAATAAGGTAATCTAAAATCTCAGAGGCGTAGGCTATTGGAATCCCAAATTCCACTGCCTTGCGGAACATTTCGTTCTGCTCAATCTTTGTATCTTCGTCAGGCTCGGTTACAATTATGAAATCCAAGTCGCTTGTTATCTTATCCTGTACTATATTTCCCAGTTGGATAATACGTTTTTTTGCCTCGTCCAGATTTATCTTCATCCTTGGGTCCTTTCTCCCAACAAATGCGACCTTCAACGGCCTGAAAGGGTGGAAAAAAGGGTTAACTACATAGTCTCCAGTGACAGGAGGCTTTTCCTTGTCGTAAATCTTGGTAATCTTGGCCTTGCTAGAGTCATCGTATTCCTTCTGAATCTCAATCTCTGCTTTCAAATCAAACTTACCTGCATCACCAAACTTTGCTATGAAGAACTTCATGCCCTGCTTCACACGCTTTTTAGATCCTATGTTTATAAATGCCACATTGTTTATAAGATCAGGATTGGAAATCAAAGCAACGTACGAAGTAACAGCAAATTGCCTTGTTTCTATATTTAACATTATTGACTCGATCTGCTCCTTCATTTTCTTAATATCCAAGATTGTCTTTTGTTGTTTGCTGGTAAAATCCGTTTCTGCATCTGACTTGTCACTATTTAGCTTTCCTATCTGTTTGTCAATTTCCTGCATCTCTTTGGTGAAAGCATCAGCCTGCCTGTCCTTGAACTGGCCTAACCATTCTATCCTCTTTTGAACCGTCTCTTTGTATTCCCTCTTATTGCCATCTTTGACAGTGAATTTTTCTTTTTCGGCCAAGATAGGCCTTAATTGGCCAAGTCTATCATCCTCTCTTTTTTTCCACTTATACCCTTCCTCAGCCCTTGACCTTGCAAAAGAAGCAACTGAAATATATGGTATTATAAGTGTCACAATGGTTTTAAACTCCTTGGTCGCAACGAGAGCCTGGGTAGACTTGTCAGTTGTTAGAAGCTCCATCATTTCTCTACGATTTTTCTCCAAGTGATCCACAACCTCTTTTATAGGAAGCTTGCCACCTGCTGGCTCCCAACCTACAGGTTCAGTAAGAGGCTTAAAGTGCTTTCCCCACTCTGCTTTCTTTTCATTTTCCATTACCTCTTTTTCAAGCAGGTCTTTTTGCTTTCTTTGAGTATCGAGTAGGTTTGCATGCACTATAATTACCGCAATCCAGACCCCTATAAAAATCACGAGAAAAAATACTACAAAAAACCCTATGACGCCTCTTTCTCTAGCCATTATGATTTAGACGAAAAAAAGCCCTTTAAATTATGCAACCTTTCTCTCCAGTTAATGGCAATTATCACAAGAATAACAATTATAGACAATAACAGCCATCCCGTTACATCTCGCGGTGGGTTTCTAAATGAGATCGAACCGCTACAGACACCTCCCCCCCTCCTCGTCTCAAGAATCTGAGCATTTCCCAATATTGTTATATTGTCTATATGCCACCCTGTACGGTCATTATCCTTTTCGTTAATAGTATCAAATGAGAATTCTAACTCTATTTGATTCCATTCTGGCTTGAGAGGAATAATATGGGAATGCCATACATCCATCTCCGGACATTCATATATTCCGCCCGACTCTCCTGAACCTGTAACCTGATAAGTAGCAAGCAAGCTGCCAGTTATGGAACTATGTATCGATACAAACCTTTTGTCAGATGAGCTATTTGACGTATCCGTATTGTAATTACACCAGAACAAGAGATAGGATGGTCTATAGGCCCCGATTGTTATCGGTGGTGAAAGAGCCGAGCCGAAATTTCTGCCTCCAGTATTATAGTTAACACCATTATTATACCGCAGGGTGTTAAAACCGGAGAGTGATTTGACACTGCCCGCCCCGGGCCCGACACTAAACATATTTCCCATCTGGTTGAATGTAAACTGCCAGTCGATTATCGAGTCGAAATTTTGTTGATAGTAAATGGTCTGCTGGAAACTCGAAGTTTCATCCACTGTCAAGTTATCAACAAACCAGCCGGCATAGTCGTTCCTGAACATCGTAACTGTATCGAAAGAGAATTCTATTCGCACCTCAAGCCATTCATTGCGAAGATGAATAATATGTGGATGCCATAAACCAAACCCATAGCAGCCATCATTAAACGTCAGATTTGCCTCTTTTAAAACAGTCAAGTTATCATTGGATTTTATCCTTACTATTCGTTTATCAGTATCTCCTGATGGACTATCTGTGAAGAAATTACACCAAAAAACCAATCGGGGTGAACCCATATTAGAAATATCTATGATTGGCGATAGTGCAGTGCCGCTGTTAGGGAGAATACCAGATTGATAATTTGTCGCATTATTGTAATTCAAACTAGAAGGGGCGCTTAAATATGAACCACCCAAGATATTTGCTGGTGTACCATCCATTGCCCACGTGATGGGTGGTTGTGTAGAAGAAAATGTCCAACCTGTCTGCTCATCTGCTGAATCAAAATTCGTTTTGTACTGGAGAGCAGATGAAATCAAGAGAATTATAGCTGCTTGACTGCAAAACATGCTTGAATTATACTAAAAAGCACAAGAAGATCAAAATGGCAGAGTTTACAAAGGTAGCAAAGGCATCCGACTTGACCCCCGGAAGCATAAAAAAAGTGGTCGTTAACGGCAAAGAAGTCGCCATCTACAACATCGAAGGGAAAATATACGCGACTACAACTGTATGCCCGCATCAAGGTGGTCCGCTCGACGAGGGGGAGATTGATGGAAACACTGTGATCTGTCCGTGGCATGGGTGGGCCTTCGATGTCACAAACGGCCGGTCAGTTTTGAGCTCAAGAGTCATGATTCCAGTATACGAGACTAGGATTCAAGATGGCGACATTTTCATAAATATTTAGCTCACTAGATATGGCCTACATAATCTGCGAACCCTGCATTGGAGTGAAAGACAAGGCCTGCGTCCCTGCATGTCCAGTTGACTGCATACACGAGGGCGATGATATGCTTTACATAGACCCAGATGAGTGCATAGATTGTGGGGCATGCGTTGAACCTTGCCCAGTAAATGCAATCTACGTAGGTGATGAAGTACCTGACAAATGGAAACATTTCATACAGAAAAATGCAGACTTTTTTAGAAAATCTGTACAATAGTAAGAGGAGTTCATGGATAGATATAAAAACCTCATAAATGGCAAATGGCAAGATGCCAAAGGGGGAAAAACTTTTCTCAATATAAATCCAGCTGACAATTCCGATATTGTAGGAGAGTTCCCCGCCTCAACTCCTGACGATGTGGAAGCAGCCATTCAAGCAGCTAAAAAGGCCTTTTCAACATGGAAAAAGGTACCCGCCCCAAAACGCGCCGAGATACTATTCAAGACGGGAGAGCTTTTAATCAAGAGAAAAGCCGAGCTCGCACGTGAAATGACGAGAGAAATGGGGAAGGTACTGAAAGAAACAAACGGAGATGTTCAAGAGGCAATCGACACTGCTTATCACCATGCAGGTGAAGGTCGAAGGCTATTTGGTTTCACAACCCCAAGCGAGCTGAAAGATAAATTTGCAATGACTATTAGGGCCCCTATAGGGGTCTGCGTATTGATTACTCCATGGAATTTCCCAATGGCTATTCCATCATGGAAACTTTTTCCAGCACTAGTAGCTGGGAACACGGTGGTCTTCAAACCTGCTAGCGACACACCAAAGAGCGGGCACACACTTGTTGAGATTTTACTCGAGGCAGGAATACCAGAAGGAGTAGTAAATATCGTCCACGGGAGCGGCTCAAATGTAGGTATTCCACTTGTAAGACACCCGGATGTCAGAGTTGTTTCATTCACAGGCTCATGCGAGGTGGGAAGAGAGATAAATGCGATCGCAGGAGGCAGCCTAAAGCGTGTATCATGTGAACTCGGCGGGAAAAATGCACAGATTGTTATGGAAGATGCAGATATTGATAATGCGGTTGAAGGTTCTGTGTGGGGTGCATTTGGAACTACCGGTCAACGGTGCACCGCAACGAGCCGTCTGATACTTCACTCAAAGATCAAGGAGACATTCATAAACAAATTTATGGAGAGAGCAAAAAAATTAAGACTTGGGAATGGCCTTGACCCACAAACAGATGTTGGGCCTGTCGTCAATGCCGGTAGAATAGAATTTATCAATAAATATATAGAGATTGGCAAGAAGGAGGGTGCAAAACTGCTTATCGGAGGCAAGAGGGCATCTGAAGGCAACCTAAAGAATGGATACTTTTATGAACCAACAATCTTTGATAACGTCTCTCCAGAGATGAAGATTGCAAAAGAGGAAATATTTGGCCCAGTGGTATCAATAATCTCAACCAATTCCATTGACGAAGCAATCAAGATTCTAAACAATGTTTCCTATGGCCTATCCTGCTCTTTATACACGCAAGACATAAACAGGGCATTCAGATTTATTGAAGAGGCAGAAAATGGCGTTGTTTATGTAAACGCCCCTACCATAGGTGCAGAGGCTCACCTTCCTTTCGGGGGGTTCAAAGAAACAGGTAATGGACACAGAGAGGGTGCACATACAATATATGATGTCTTTACCGAATGGAAAACTGTCTTTATAGATTACAGTGGCAGACTTCAAAAGGCGCAAATGGATGTCCAGGGTTAAGACCTTTCAGATACAATGAATGTTTTCTGGCCACAAGAGAACCCTTTAAGCAAGGAAGCTGAGGTACTCTTTAAAAAAGCATATGCTTATCAATCGCAAGGACTTTTAGATTTGGCTATTGAACATTACATGAAATCGATTGAACTTTTCCCAACCGCTGAAGCCCATACCTTTTTAGGTTGGGCTTTAAGCTTTCAAGGAAAGCTGCACGAAGCAATCGAACAATGCAAAATTGCTATACAAATCGACCCTGACTTTGGTAATCCATACAATGACATCGGTTCCTACCTAATAGCCTTGGGTAAGCCCGAGGAGGCAATTGCATGGTTAAAAAAGGCAATAGAGGCAAAAAGATACGAACCGAGACATTTCCCACATATAAACCTGGCTCGCGTATACATAATGAAAAATATGACCCCAGATGCCATAATGGAATTGGAAACGGCCTTGAGGATTTGCCCGGATGACTCGGCAGCAAAAAAAGAGCTATCTCGACTAGTAATAAATTTGAATTAATGGAACTTTTTTGGGGTCTAAAGCGTCTATATATATAGGGTATACTATAAACTGTTTATTTTAGGAGAATGTCATGTTCAATAGAATTGCTCTTGTAGCGATTGCAGTAATAACCTTAGCTGCCAGCTCAAATATGCAAGATGACAGGGACAAGATTACGGACAAGGCAAGGGCAACAATTGACAAGGGAATCAAATGGTTGTTAAAGGCACAAAATAAAGACGGCTCATGGGGAATTGATTCCAAGACACCCGGCGATGTTACGTGCACAGCATTGGGTGCTATGGCTTTAATGGCAGCAGGCAATACAGAAAAAAGCGGACCAGATAATGAGGCACATGAGGCAATTCAAAAGGCCTATAATTGGATCCTTACTATGGCCCGTAAAAACCCAAAAAAGATCACCAATGAACAGTCAACACTTATACAGGGCAAACTGGGTACGAATGTTCATGCCTTCATTGGCACAGTATTTCTAACACAAGCCTATGGAATGAGGATTGCTAAGGACGATGCAAAAGAACTCAGGGAAATACTCCAAAAGCTTGTCGACTTTATAGCATCTGCTCAAGATTCAGATGGTTCATGGCACAGACAAACATTTGGTGCACTCAAGGCAACTTCTCAGGCATGGCTGGCGCTTAGATCTTCAGACAGGGCAGGTATAGTAATAAAGAAAGCTGCAGTTGAAAAGACCGTCCGTTTCTTGAAGAGCCAGTTCAACTCAAGCACTGGTTTGTTTGACATTCAAGGTCATGGTGGATTTCCAAGTATCTACAACACATCCAGCTCTGTAAGGGTTCTCTGCGGTATGGGTGAAGCTAATTCTAAAGAAGTAGAACAAGCAGTGCCTGCTTTCATAAAGGCCTGCAAGAATATTAATTTGCTTGCCTATGAAGGTGAAGATTTCATGGCTGCAGCACTGATGTCACATGCCATGTTGATCAAAGGGGGCAAGGCTTGGGATGAATGGTATAAATATATCAGGGATCTTTTGATCTCAAAGCAAAACGGTGACGGTTCATGGACAGGAACTGCATGTATTAGTGGAAGGACTTTTGCTACAACAAATGCACTTATTGCGCTTCTTAGTCCTCTTAGACACTTACCAATCGCTGAAATATAATATTCTAATAGTTTAGGCACATTTATCTCTTGGCAACTCACCAAATTTCTGTATAATCCTACAAATTGAACTGGTTTGTAACCAGTTTCCAATTCGCTGCATGCGAATTGGCGTGTCCAGCTCTTTGGCCTAGTAAAAGCTTTAGGCAAAAAACGAAACATTTGCATTAGAAGCATAAGCGAGACGGGCGGCATTGGGCCAAAGAGCCGGGCGTGTCCCTGTAGCTCAATCGGAAGAGCACCGGTTTTCTAAACCGGGGGTTGCAGGTTCGATTCCTGCCAGGGATACTCCACATTGAAGATTTAAGAATTGATGATTGTCGTTTTTATGTAGTCCCCAAATGCTTAATCACCTGACAAAAACCCTCAAGATGGTCAATTTTCACCACTCGATTTTTGCACTACCATTTGCGCTATCCAGCGCATTTCTAGCCGCAAAGGAATTACCAGAAACGGTGAAACTAATACTGATTGTAGTTGCTATGGTCTCAGCAAGAAGCGCTGCCATGGCGTTT
>SBBU01000205.1 GCA_005239585.1 Planctomycetaceae bacterium | reverse complement strand
GCGCCATAGCATCCATAAGATGCCCGTCTTTTTGCTTTTGCAGTGCCTGCCTGTGCAAAGCCCTGACATCTGGCCCGCAACTAGCAGTGAAAATTATCCCGACAAGGGAAATAATCGCTAGCAAAATCCTTCTGGTTTTCATTTCGCACTTGTAGAAGCTGGTTTCATCAAACACTCGGCAATTTGAACTGCATTCAATGCGGCGCCCTTGAGTAAATTATCAGAACAGAGCCAGAAATTAAGACCATTCTCTATTGTAGGATCGAGTCTTATTCTACCCACATGTACCTCGTCTTTCCCTGAAACCTCTGCCGGTGTCGGAAAGTCCTCATTCCTCTGTTTAACAATAACTCCCGGAAAATCTTTCAAGGCTTGAACTGCTTCTGCGACTGTAACTTTATTCTTCGTCTCAACGTTAACAGATTCACTATGAGTATTTCTGACAGAGACTCTCACGCAGGTAGCGCTGACCCTGATTGAATCATCCCCCATTATTTTGTTTGTTTCCTTCATCATTTTAATCTCTTCAGTAGTATAACCATCCTCTGCAAATGCATTTTTTTGCGGGATCTGAGGGATGAGATTGAATGCTATCTGTCTTGGGAAGATCTGTCGCTTGAAGATTTTATCATCATAAATCATCGATCTGACTTCATCATCCAATTCAGTCAGCGCCTTACCGCCTGCCCCTGATACAGCCTGATATGTAGAGACAACTACACGCTTTATCGTGAATTTGTCGTGCAGAGGTTTTAAAGCCATTACAAGCGCTATGGTCGAACAGTTAGGGTTTGCTATTATTCCTTTGTGCCTGCTGATGTCGTCTCTGTTAACCTCAGGAACTACCAGAGGAACATTCTTATCCATTCGCCACGCACTAGAGTTGTCTACCACCACTGTCCCATTTTTCGCGGCGATCGGTGCGACTTTTTTAGACAGATCGCTTCCCGCGCTAAAGAGGGCAATGTCATGCCCCTTTAATGCCTGCGCCTCTAGCTTTTCAACCCTAAGCGGAGTTCCCTTAAAGTGCAGCACCTTGCCTAGAGAACGGGCCGACGCAAAGAGCCTCAGCTCAGAAACTGGAAAATTTCGCTTCTGCAGACACTCGATAAATTTGATTCCCACCGCCCCGGTCGCACCAACGATTGCTACTTTCATTCTACTCACATCAAAATCAGACAACGCTGTCAGATTTCTGAAGGCCTATATACATTACCAATATATTGTTACCATTGGCGGATTTGTCACCGCCCTAGGCCAGTTAAAAAAAACAACTTTGCCCTTTTTTATTATGACGATTTGTCCCGCAAAAAAACGACATTAATGTCGTTTTTATCATGGCTATTTTCTCCTATGCAAACCTGACTTGCCGCCAGATTTTTCTAATAACATTATATCCTTAATCACCATCCACCTGTCTACACCCTTGCACATATCATAAATCGTCAGGGCACATACTGTCACTGCCGTAAGGGCCTCCATTTCAGCGCCTGTGCGGTCCACTGCCTTTACAAAAGATGTAATCTCGATCTTTTCCGGCTCGATGATTTTATAATCAATCTTTGTGTTTGTCAGCTCAATTGGATGGCAGAGTGGTATAAGCTCCGGGACCCTCTTTGCTGCCATAATCGCCGCTGCACGTGCAACTTCCAAGACGTCTCCTTTTGGAACCTTCTTTGCCTTGATCGTTTGTAAAGTCTCCTTGCTCATAACTATCGTTGCCTTGGCAATTGCCACTCTCGCCGTCTTTTTCTTGTCAGTTATATCAATCATGCCACTTATTCTATTAGTTTTTAACACAACTGCAAACGCTTAGGAAGACCAGTCGTTGCAAAGCATGTGGTTGTAAAATCACTGATATAAATTACTAACACGTTTTTTGAATTAATGATCCCAGAGAAAGCAGGGATTGGAGAAACCAAATCAGAGCTTTGCTACTTTCTGATTGTAGAGTGGTTCGTTTATACGGGTACCAAGCACATAATCAGCCAGCGGAAATACCACATTCAGGTTTCTGTCTTGATACTTGTGATGAAGCTGGTGATGCCGCTTTAACCATTTGAACCATCTCATCCTCTCCATATAAAGTTTGCCGGGCATATGAAAGGCGTTGTGTACGACATTGAACATTTTAATGTATGCAAGTCCGGCCAGCCAACCGCCGATAATAATGGGCAGACCCGTCAACAGTTCCAGCGCAAAAAGCAAGGGCGTATTAATCAAAATAAGAAAAACATAGTCACGAGCATCAAAGGAAACCTCTCCCTCCATCTCTTCGTTTAGCGCATGAAAACTTTCGTCAGCCTTGAATAACTTGTGGTGGATCAATGCGTGACGTTCATATGGATAAGGAATTATATTTTTCCGGTGCATGAAATAGCGGTGCAGAGCCCACTCAAAGAAACTTCCATATATGAAGAATATTACAAATGTAATTGATTGCGAAAGAATGTAATCGGCCCAGTCAGGAGGGATACTAAAGGAAGGTAAATTCATTCAATCTCTCCAAGTCGCACATTGTCGTATAATTTATCGGAAATTACAAGTCAATTATCATTTGTAATTGTTCAAAAATGTGCTGAAAAAGTTTTACAATACAATTCGTAGGCGTAAATCTTCACCCTCCTCCGCAGGAAGCCACGCCTGTAAAGACGTGGAGGAATGCGAATCGTTTCCTGCTTCGGCGGATGTCGCCTCGCCGAAGGCGAAGCTCGCCCCATCGGGCGGCCCGCCGAAGAAACAGAAGGAGCCACGCCTGCGTGCCGTAACGCACTTCGGCGTGCAGGCACGTCCGCCTCCGCCAGTACTGGCGGTACGGGCGGAGTCAAGCCGTGGGGCTCCACTTTATGAGCACGAGCACACATAATTTAACGATTACGTATCCTGATATAGGATAGAAATCATCGAGTAGAGGGGTTTGATTTTCGAATTGATTTCCTATTATAATCCTGTTGTGAAGAACGGAGCGCTCGTACAAAAATACTTTTCTGAGGCGGAAAGATTTTATCAAAATGGTATGGGTATACTCAAAAAGAGGGCCATCGACAAATTCGGTGACTTGACGATAAACCAGTCAGAGAAACCTGCCAAAGGATTACTAGGAGTATCTCAAGTCGCTTAGCCACTACAGTCTTCGCAATGGTTACTTGATCAGGACATACCGGCAAGTTTACCATCACCTCCATGTCACTGGTTATTACAGCAGAGGGCACGATATATCATCGGAAATTACACAAAAGGGATTCGCGGCAACAAGGATTATAATTGAAAGACTGTCCAAATGAATCTATCAACGCTTGGGGAGCTCTCGGATCTGTGAATCGGTAAGGGGCTTGATTTCACCCTTGCCACGCGATAAAAGCGTCACCTGACATGCCCATTCGAGCCGTTCCAGATTGTCATAGGCATCAAAGAGAGTTGCGCCCACAGTAACACATCCATGCCTGTCCATCAAGACTGCATTGTACTTCTTGATTAAATCTGCCACCTTGTATGCTAACTGTTCTGTACCAGTTGTTTCATAACTGCACGTCGGAACTTCACCAAGAGTTATCATGACCTCCGGTAAGGCTTTTGTTACAAGAGCAAGTCCGGCCACTGTCAGGGCTGTTGAAGCAGGCGGATGTGCATGAATAACAGAATTGATATCTCTTCGAACCTTGTAACATTCAAGGTGAAGCCTGTACTCAGAGGACGGCTCCAGCTTCCCAGAGAGCTTCTTTCCTTGATCATCAATCACCACAAGTTCGGAGGCCTCAATCAGCCATTTAGATCGATTTGTAGGTGTAATTAGCCAAGTTCGTTCGTCAAGCCTTGCACTGATATTCCCCTCAGTCGCGCAAATATAATTACGCTGATACATCTGCCTAACAACTGTTACCACTCTGAATCGTAATTCTTTTTCAGGAAATTGTGTCATAGCTTTGGTCTCAAGTTACATAGTCCTGTATCTCTCTCAAAGGCTCGGGCTACTTGTAAGACCTGAAGATCAGCAAATGGTCTGCCCTGTATATGAAGGCCGACAGGAAGCTTGGCATCTGTAAAGCCGCATGGAATTGAAATAGCCGGGATTCCGGCAAGATTTGATGTCACAGTAAAGATATCGCAAAGATACATCTGCAGAGGATCATCTATCTTTTCACCGATTTTGAATGAAGGTATTGGCGAAGTCGGACCAACTATAACGTCTACCTTTTCAAAGGCAGCGTCAAAATCATTCTTGACAAGCCTGCGCACTTTAAGGGCCCTGTTGTAATAAGCATCATAATAACCTGATGAAAGTGCAAATGTTCCTAACATTATCCTCCTCTTAACCTCTGGTCCGATCGCAGCCTTTCGGCTGTTGGAATAAAGCGAGATTATATCATCGAATGACCTGTCACGGTATCCATAGTGAATCCCATCGTAGCGCGCCAGATTTGAACTGGCCTCTGATGAAGCAACAACATAGTAAACTGCAATACCATATTTGCTGGTTGGCAGACTGATATCGACCAATTTAGCGCCCTGTTTTTCAAAGACCTTGACTGCATTACTCACGCAGGCAAGGACTTGAGGATCAACACCCTCTGAAAAGTACTCTTTTGGAATTCCCACCCTCAACCCATTTATGTCGGTTTCTAACGCCTGCTGGAAGACCCCCGGCTGACCGACACAAGTAGAGTCCATCTTATCCTTTTCACATATTGCATCCAAAAGCAACGCACAGTCCTCAACTGACTTGGTCATAGGCCCTATTTGATCCATGCTGGATGCAAAAGCGACAAGACCGTAGCGGGATACAGTCCCATAAGTAGGCTTGAAGCCAACTATGCCGCAGAGAGAAGCAGGTTGACGTATTGATCCGCCGGTATCAGATCCAAGCGCCATAAGCGCCATTGATGCAGAGACAGCAGCCGCCGAGCCGCCGCTTGAACCCCCCGGTATTCGCTCCAAGTCCCATGGGTTTTTGGTCTTTTTGAATGCAGAGTTCTCTGTGCTTGAACCCATGGCAAATTCATCAAGATTTGTTTTTCCTACAATTATAGCCCCTTCATTCTTTATTCTGGAGACAACAAATGCATCAAATGGCGGTGTAAAGTTTTCAAGTATTCGAGATGCACAGGTGGTAGGGACTCCATTTGTGCAAATATTGTCTTTTATTGCTATAGGGATACCGCCCAGCCGTCCGATCGGTTCACCACGCTTAATCTTTGCGTCAATCTGTTCCGCCTGATTCATCGCAGCATCCTTTATCACGTTTATATAGCACATCACTTTTGAATCATATTCCTCAATCCTTTTAAACACTTCAGATACAAGTTCCCTCGCAGAAAGCTTTTTCTCCTTTAGCATGTAAATTATTTCTGTGGCTGTGTGATTCATAATTCCATTGTTATCACTTGCATGACCCGGATTATCATTGACAGCGCTGTCAAGATCATCGAGTTCTGAATCTGACGGCATTTGCTTGGCCAATTCCTCCTTCGCCTCCTCAAAATAGCGCTTCACCTTGCCGAACCATC
>SBBU01000381.1 GCA_005239585.1 Planctomycetaceae bacterium | reverse complement strand
TTTTTATTCAATCCGATTTTTTGGACAAGCTCAAGAATGGTTGACATGTCAAGCCCCCACCATAAAATACCTTCTAAACTCTTGAAGCAGGGCATTCTTCCGCTTTATAGTAATTGAGCGAAAGAATGCGTTTGTTTAGGGCATACATAATGTCCCACGCTTTGAAAGTTGGGGACAAAACTGACTCGTGTCAGGCGTAAATTTATGAAGGCGATAAGATTTCACAAACACGGGGGCCCGGAGGTCCTGCAAATCGATCAAATTCCAGAACCTCCTCTCAAAGACGGCTCTGCACTGGTACAGATAAAGTTTGCTTCAGTTAATCATCTCGATATTTGGCTTCGTAAAGGGCTTCCCGGAATTACTATACCAATGCCACACATTCTCGGCGCCGACGCATCTGGTATTGTGAAAGAAGCCAAGGGTACATCTGATCTAAAGCCGGGTGATCGAGTCTATCTGAATCCAAGCCTCACTTGCAACACGTGCGAATTTTGCGCTGAGGGGAACTCTAGCATGTGCACGTCGTACTCGATACTTGGCGAGCACTGCGACGGCACCTATACAGAATTCGTGACTGCTCCTGCCCAGAATGTACTTAAGATACCTGACGGCGTCCCGTTTGAAACTGCCTCTGCCGCCCCTCTAACTTACCTCACTGCATGGCGGATGCTCATGACAAGAGCAAGACTAAAGCCATCTGAGGACGTCCTCGTTATCTCTGCAGGAGCTGGAGTTGGTGTTGCTTGCGTACAGATTGCAAAGATAGCCGGGGCTCGTGTCTTGACAACCTCTTCTTCAGAAGAGAAATGCAAAAGGCTAAAGGAACTCGGCGCCGATATTGTCATAAACCACAAAGAAAAAGATTTTGCGAGAGAGATCCGTCAGCTGACAAATAAGAGGGGCGTCGATGTTGTCGTTGACTATACAGGCAAGGAGACATGGCAGAAAAGCCTCTTGGCATTAAAGCGTGGCGGAAGGCTAGTTACATGCGGCGCTACAAGCGGATACGATCCAATCGAAGACATTAGACATATATTCTACAGGCAACTCGACATCCTCGGTTCAACAATGGGAAATGCAAAAGAGCTCCAGTCAGTCATGAAGCTCGTATTCGCAGGAAAACTAAAACCTGTAATAGACCGCATTCTTCCTCTAGCCGATGCCAAAAAGGCACACGAGCTCATAGAATCACGGGCAGTATTTGGCAAGATACTGCTTCAGATATGATGCGCAAAAAAACGACAACGTTGTCGTTTTTTTACCCAGAGGTCTTTAGTAAAATACCACGACTATGACCGTCTTGGTAACGGGAGGGACTGGCTTTGTTGGAAAAAACATCATAGCCCGGCTAAAAAGCGCTGGACAGAATGTTAGAGCACTTGTAAGACCAGACTCGGCCAAAAAATCCCAGCTAAATGATGTTCAGATAGCACTTGGAAATATTTGGGAGGCTGACACCATTGACAAAAATGCATTTTATAATGTCGAGTATGTAGTCCACCTTGTTGGGATTATTCAGAACTATAAGGAGAATACGTTTGAAAGAGTACACATTCAAGGCACGAAGAACATGGTGGATCTTGCAGCAAGATATGGCGTAAAAAAATTTGTACACATGAGTGCTTTAGGAGCCAGGTCAGATGGAAAAAGTGAGTACCATAAGACAAAGTGGCAGGCTGAGGAGTATCTTCGTGATAGCGGCCTCACATACACGATCTTTAGACCGAGCATAATTTTCGGTGATGATTGTGAATTTATTCGTCAAATGCTCGGACTTGTTCGAAAGCCGCTTGTAACACCTGTCGCAGGACTCGGACAGAACAAGATGCAGCCGATAGATGTAAATAATGTGGCCTCGTTTTTTGCCCAAGCGCTCAGCAATGCTCAAAGCGATAACAAGGCGTTTGACCTCGGCGGTCCAAAATGCTATACACTTGATGAGATCATGGATATTCTAGCCGTTAGCTATCGGGGAAAAAGAAAGCTAAAGATGCATATTCCAACGTATCTTATGGTCCCGCCGGTATTTTTAATGGAGATGGTCCTTCCAAGGCCGCCCGTGACACGAGACCAACTAAAGATGCTCAAGGAGGATAACACCTGTAACACGAGGACGGCTCTTGAGACCTTCTCAGACATCACGCTAACAGATTTCGATTTATGGTGTAAGGACAATATTAAAAAATATTTAAACTAAGGATTGCAGGAACAAACACCCTTTTTTGAAAATAATGTCTAATAAAATGGACATTTCAGTATCTTATTTATAGTGAAGGGATCAGGACTTTTGACAGAAAGAAGGAAGGAACAAGGCCGAGCTTGAAAGGACAGTACTGGCCCACCATAGGTTGATATTTGCCATCATCAAGGGGTATGTTGAAAACAGAGATGTTGCGGAAGATCTATGCCAAGAGACGTATCTAAAGGCATTATCTCCACTAGAGAGCCTACGCGACCCGGCGAAGATATGATCATGACTCTGCATAATCGCGCGAAATACGACGCTAAAGTGGATGGAGAAGAAAGGCCGAGAAAACGTAAAAGATTACCCTAGGCAGGAACAGGATGCTCATCCCAAAGGGGGCGAGCAAAGCAAGCTTCTTGAGGAAAAAAGGGCAGCTGTACGTAAAGCCTTCTCAGAGTTAAAGCCTGAAGAACGCGAGATGCTTGCAATGAGATATGCAGGTAACATGTCGTACAAGGAGATGGCTCACGCGCTTGATATGTCTGTAACTGGGGTGTGTGAGAAACTCTCTCGCCTGCGCTACAAGGGAGAAGCTAAGA
This sequence comes from Planctomycetaceae bacterium, assembly GCA_005239585.1. Next base: position 1,989 of record SBBU01000381.1, on the reverse strand, counting down.
CCCATTTTAGGAGAGTTGTTATGAACTGTGAAGAAATTAGAACCAAGTTCTCTTACTTTAACGATGGAGAGCTGGCTGGCGAGGAAATCAAAGCCGCAAAAGACCATCTCAGGGGGTGCTCAGTGTGCCAAGCAGAAGAAAGATTCTGGCAGGAAGCAGGCTATTAATCTGGGGTGGGCACGGTGAGGAAAAACGTTACAACAACGGGGTGATATATGAGCTTCCAGTAATCTGGGATAAGGATTAAAAGGCACTTCTTTAATCCTTCTAAATACATGTTCTTTTCACCAATAATATATGGGGTTGTCAAGCATCACACTCTTGCTATTAAATAAGCAGCGGCTTGAGCAGCACATCGAAAATGATATACTCCCTAAAGCTCGTCATATGAAATTTGCTCGCCGCATGGACAAGATAGAGGTTTCTGGCGTCCGCGCCATGTTTGACCTCGCACAAACACTAAAAGACCCGTATGATCTGTCACTTGGCCAGCCAGATTTTGATCCTCCTGACGATATCAAGGAAAAAGCTGTCCAAGCAATAAGGAAAGGATTCAATAAATATACAGTCACACAAGGACTACCTAGCCTGCATGACAAAATATTTAAGTATCTAAAAGAAAAGTATAACTATGAGAAAAAAAATACTGACGCAGCGATCACTACTGTAGGCGCTACTGGTTCCTTGTTTCTATCCTGTATGGTGCTTATAGATGAGGGAGATGAGGTTTTAATCCCCGATCCATACTTTGTGCTCTATAAGCATCTTGTCAATGTCTGCCTCGGCAAGACGGTTATAGTCGACACATATCCCACCCAGTTTCGCCTGACACCTGAACTCCTTGAAAGACACATAACGAAAAAAACAAGGTGCATAATATTTAATAACCCCGTGAATCCCACCGGGATAGCCTATAAAACTGACGAACTAAAGGCATTTGCAAAGGTATTTGCCCGGCATGATATCATTGTCCTTGCTGATGAAGTCTATAGCGGCTTTACCTTTGATTTTCCACATGACACATTTCTAAATCATTATGAAAACACTATACTAATCAGTGCATTCTCAAAAACTTTTGGGATGCCGGGATGGAGACTGGGATATGCGGTGGGTCATAAAGAGATAATCGAAAAGATGATCACCCTTCAGCAATTTAGTTATGTTTGCGCCCCGGCTCCACTCCAAATGGCGGTAATGGAAGCGTTTGAAGGGGACACGGAACAACAAATACAGCATGCGTACAAAAAAAAGCGAGATCTTGTCTGCGATATCTTGAACAGGCAATTCGAGTTTGCAAGGACACAAGGAGCCTTCTATGTATTTCCCAAAGTCCCATGGGGAAATGACAAGAGCTTCGTGCAGGGTGCGTTTAAGAAGAACATTGTACTAGTCCCGGGATCAACTGCATCAAGCAGAGATACTCACTTTAGAATTTCATTTGCAATGTCCGATGATAGGCTGGAACAGGCCCTAAAAGCACTATGTGAGCTGGCAAAAGCAGGCGAGTGAAGAATTCAAGTCACAACGTCGTAATCACGTTTCAAATCTTTCAAGAGGCAATTGAACTGCTTAAAAAACGTAGAGTGCGATTCAAAATCAGCAAGGACTTTAAAGAAGCGGATGGGATCGTCTGTCTTTTGACAGATAAAATCGGCAGAGAGCAACTTGAACGGGCAACAAAACTGAAGGTCATTTCGCTTATGGCCGCAGGATATGACAATATCGATATCGAATACTGCCGATCTCGCGGCATTGTAGTGACAAATACACCGGGTATCCTCACGCATGCAACCGCAGACCTCACGTTTGCCCTGATCCTCGCAGCAGCACGAAGGATTACAGAGTCAGATCGATTTTTACGAGCTGGAAATTTTACAGGCTGGCAACCCGATCTCTTTCTCGGGGCCGATCTTTACAGAAAGACTATCGGCATAATCGGCGCTGGAAAGATTGGTCAGGAAGTTGGAAAAAGGGCACGAAGTTTCAGTA
>SBBU01000347.1 GCA_005239585.1 Planctomycetaceae bacterium | reverse complement strand
TCTTTGTTAATGAGCAGCGTGAGGCAAACCAGGAACAGCGGGCCACAACCAGGGCGATTCTTAAAGTATTAGAAGATCAGCAGGATATTTTAAAAGGTGTATATGAACTGATAAAGATCGAACGCGAGGTCCAAACAAACCGAGATCGACAGCTAATGAACATCTTGAATGTCTCTGCGACGTCTCAAAGACACAGTACAACCAAGTTTGCAGCCTTGTAAAGACTCAGCATGAAGAATTGATAAATGTTCTTAATACGATTGTAAAAAAACTTTCTTAATGTCAACCGAACGTGCCTTGCTCACCTGGCTTATTGATCGAAGCGCATATTTCCAATTGAATCTACCCACGTCTTACCAATTGCTAATTTTCGGTAGGTGAGGATATGTCTTTTAATCCATTTTGGGAGTCTGAGCTTGCAGGTACTAAAGATGGGGCATTCAGAGCTATGTCAAGGTCAGCACACAACTGGACGACCGTTATGAAACTAAATGACAGGTCAGACAGGCTTACAATTGCATGCATGGCTATATGGTCGATATTAAAGGAGAAACTCCAATTTTCTGAGGAGGAACTCTTTAAAAGAATGCAGGAGATCGATCTTAAGGATGGTAAATTGGATGGCAGAATTCGAAGTCAGGTGAAAGAGTGTACAAGTTGTAAACGTGTAATGTCGCAAAGCCATCAAAAATGTATCTGGTGTGGAGGTGATAAACTTATTCGAAAAAATTCCGGGTAGATTATGTCTTATATATTTGACAATCTGTTCGAGTACTATTATTGTGAAAAAGCTGAAGCGGCTAAAGGTGCTGTTTCTAGGGTCCTATCTTGGTCAGCCCGTAACTGGGGGAAAGCTTGGAGACTATCAGGCAACATTGATAAACTTAAACTTTCTTGTATGGCTTTATGGTCTTTGTTCCAAGAAAGATTACATCTTACTGATGAAGAACTTGGTAAAAGGGTTGAGGAGATTAATATTCGAAGTCGTACAGTGGTTGAAAAAAAACAGAAACAGGAGAAGCAATGTTTATCTTGTAAACGTATCATTTCTCCACAACATGATTGTATATGGTATGCTGTATTTTGGGATTACTATATTTTTCAGCAGCTTCGACAAATTAATAGCGATGTCTACAGAACTATTTCAAGATCAGCACGTACGGGGAAGGCTCTCATGGTACTAGAAGACCGGATAGGCAAGCTTACGCTTATCTCTTTGACTATATGGTCTATATTAAAGGAGAAATTTCAGCTCTCTGAAGATGATCTTTTCAAAAAGATCCAAGAAATTGATCTTAAGGATGGCAAGCTTGATGGAAAAATTCAAAGCCAAGTAAAACAGTGTGCAAGTTGTAAGCGTGTAATGTCACCAAGCCATCAAAAGTGTATCTGGTGTGAAGGTGGGAAACTTGTCGAATTAAATAACTGGATTTTTGAATAGGTTAGAGCTTTATGCTGTAGAGCGCAACAGCTTCTAGTGGGATCAATTTCTTTTTGACAGGATCTACACCAAAACCCGCTCCTTCTAATGTCATGGCTCCTAGCAGTGCCGGCGCGTCATCAGGACCAAAGAGTACAGGCGTATCGACCTCTCGCTTTTGAATTTTCATGGTAACAACACCTTCAGCCCAACGAGCTCTACGTCCATTTGCTAACTGGACTGTTACCTTCCTGACAGATGGTACTCCAAGTTGCTTCAATAGCCCACGTGGTATTACAGAGTACGTTGCACCTGTATCAACCATAGCCATTGTTTCAAGCTTCTTGGCAACTTTTCCGTTGCCACTTGAGTAAGGAGCAATTCTAATCTTGACTTCAAAAGTTCCCATCAAGCTAGATGATAACAACTAACGTGCTAAACTGCAATTTGAATTTTATTTTTGGTTTTGATTTTGTCCCTCCCGCAAGACTACTTACGGGAGGGAATCTCGAAAGGAGGAAGGAGCTTACGTAAAATCTCCCAAACCCCCAAATCTCCGCCTGCTCGGTGAGCAGTCAAACAAAATCCAAAACCCCAATAAAGCTAATTTTCATCTCAAGTAGATAAAGATATAGTCTTGTGCAGCCAAAGCTTTTTGAGATTTTGAGGTTTGCCTGCCTGTCCCACTGGCTTGTCTCTTGCTCCGCTCCGGTTCCCTCGGCGAAGCTCGCCTGTACAGGCTGGTTGAGAGTGAAGGACCTTAGATTCACTAACCATTTTATTCAGCTGTAAGTGCGCTTATCAATGGTTAGTCGAGGTCTTCGTCGCTTTCGAGAGTTATCTTGAACTGATCAAGATTCTCAATCACAACGCCTGTCCCTCGTGCTACACACGTAAGAGGATCATCAGCACGGGTCACAGGTATTTGGATTGCTTCGTTAATGGCCTTGTCTAGTCCTCGAATCATAGAACCTCCGCCGCAAATCACAAGGCCTTTCTCCACGAGGTCGGCTGCGATTTCCGGTTGAGCGCGATCAAGCACCTCTCGGATTGTTGCTATTATTAGACCTATCGGTTTCTTAATCGACTCTCTGATTTGTTGTGATGTCAGATTGATCTCTCTGGGCATACCAGAATCGACGTCTCGACCTCTTACGACCATTGAAAGTTCTTGTTCCAATGGGAATGCGGAGCCGATCTTGATTTTTATTCTTTCAGCTGTTTGCTCACCGACCTGAAGATTGTGTTTGGCCTTGATATAGTTGATGATTGAATCATCTATTTCATCTCCCGCAACCTTTAACGATTTAACGACTTGGATGTTTCCGCAAGCTATGATGGCGATCTCTGTTGTTCCGCCGCCGATGTCGCAGATCATCGAGCCAACGTTATCAAGGATTGGCAGTTTGGCGCCTATAGCTGCCGCAAGAGGCTCTTCAAGTATGAAAACGCGCCTTGCACCGGCAAATTCGGCTGCATTTATGACAGCCCTTTTCTCGACTTTGGTTATGCCTGAAGGGACTGCTATGACTACACGCGGCATCATACCGAACTGGACACGGTGGGCCTTGCGGATGAAGTAGCCTATCATGGAGCCTGTTACATCAAAGTCGGTTATTACACCATCCTTGAGAGGCCTTATCGTCATAAGCTTATCTGCAGTTCTTCCTATCATTTCTTTTGCTACGTTGCCAACTGCCTGACCGTTCATTGCCACTTTGCCTGAATTTTTTTTGATTGCCACAACGGTCGGCTCAGAAAGGACAATTCCTTGTCCTTTCACATAGACTACGGTATTGCATGTTCCAAGGTCAATCCCCAAGTCTTTGGAAAACAATGAACCAACGAACTGTTTTACTAGTGCAAGCATCTTCCCCCTCCCCAAAAATGTTAAGGTTTGTTACTCTTTCTTAAAAATCCCCCACGTAACATCGTAAATGTCGTAAAGTTCCATGCACGTGAGCGTAATGGTAACAATAAAAAGAACTAGTGTCAAGAAAAGAATAAGAGTCCAGACATCGCTTTTTGGCTTTAATTCTTGTAGATAAACAGGGGCCTCCTGAACTTTACCTGTTGTACCTGTTATTCCTTTTGGTTTGTCCATAATTATTTAGCGTATACTTCGTCACCCGATATCGGATAGAGATTTTGATCGGTGTTTGTCATTTCGATTACACAG
>SBBU01000294.1 GCA_005239585.1 Planctomycetaceae bacterium | reverse complement strand
GTGTAGGAATAAAGGTCCCTGATAAGGTCTTTGATCATGTGCGCAAGTTCTACTTGGATTTTCAAAGTAAAGAGGGGGATTTTTCCTACCATCGTTCTGCCCTGGAGAATGGTTTGAGTTATCCCGCCTATTCTACTGTTGGACGTACCGCTGCGGCGTTAGGCGCTATGAAATTACTGGGTCTTGCAGAGACGTCAAATTTCACCAAGGCAAAGGAATTTGTAGAAAAGAATTTAACTGATATAGATCGGTCTTATCATGGCCCGTCTTATCATGTTTTCTGGTCATCTTTAGCATTTGTTTATTTAGAGGATAAAAGTTTATGGAAAAAATTCTGGGAACATTACAGAGATGTTATCATGTCATCACAGGCAAGTGATGGAAGTATAATGTTGAAACCTCAAAAGCAGGCATACAGGCCAGTTGATGGTACATTTGTAGGCCCCGTTACCACAACTGCACTCTATAGTATTGTTTTTCAACTCCAAAATGGTAATTTTCTATTTGCCAAGTTGCAGTTAAATACAAAGGAGAAGAAACAATGAGTAGAGTTTTTTGTACTTTTCTTGCTATGTTGATTGTTGTGTTGCTCGCGAATCCCCAATTTTCGCTTTCGGAAACAGGCCGTGAAAGTGCGCAAGAGTTTTCAGCAAAGGGTATTGACGAACATATTAGCAAGGGAATCGAGGCGATTTTAAAACTTCAGGATAAGGACGGAGGTTGGACATATCAGGGCGTTGTGGGAAAGCCCATAGGCTATAGGGTTTCTGCAACCTGTTTTGTATGCATGGCGCTTACCAAGTTAGCGCCATCCGACGACAAGGCCAAAGAGGCAGTTGAAAAGGGATTGCGGTTTGTGCTTAATTCATGCGACAAGAACAAGGAGATGAGCGGTGATGGATTAATGAAATATGATACTCGGTTCTGGGGTCAAACCTATGCGCTTGCCCTGCTTGTTGATGTGCTGAAAAATGGGAAAGATAGGAAAGATCGAGAGGAGATTACAGCAACTATTGAAAAGCTTATAGGGATCTTAGAGAAGACAGCAGCTAAAAATGGAGGGTGGAACTATGCCAGCAGGGAGTCAATCTGCAGTTTTCTAACTGGACCAGTCCTTCTTAATTTCTTGACTGTCAAAGAGGCAGGATTCAAGATCAATGATGAGACCATTCAAAAGGCACTGGATGGTCTTAAAAAGCAAAAACTAGAGTCAGGGGCCTTTGTCTATTCTGGACTTGCAAAGGGCAAGCCTCCAGAAAAAGGAACAGGTGCGGTCCCAGGTGCTATTGCCCGGATGTCTGTTGCAGAGCTTACACTCCTAAAATACAAGGCAGGAGACGAGGCAGATCTGGAAAAAGCAATCCAGGCCTTTTTTGAGCACTGGAAGGAGATCAAGGCTCGCCACAAGCAAAGTGGTACTCATGCAGGGACATACGGAATTGCCCCATATTACTTCTTTTTTGGTCATTACTATACAGGGCTGGCGATAGCTGCCTTGTCCAATAAAGATTCCCGTGACAAGCATTATAAAAAATTATTTGAGCTCTTTATGGAGACAAAAGAAGAGGATGGTGGCTGGAATGACCGTGTCTTTGAACCCTCGAAATCCTATTGTACAGCCAAAGTGATTCTCATACTCTCGCTTATGAGAGAGCATCTTTCTGAGAAGAAATAATTGGGAATAAAACTGTCTGGTAGGTATCTAATAGTACAAACTTTTTGATTTTTTGGTCGTATAAGTTTAGAATGAGGTAAATTAGCTGATTTAACCAAGTTTTTAAGAGGAGGCCCTTTATGAAGGATAGACGGGTCCTGTTGGCAATGGCGCTCGTTTTCGGGCTGGGCTTGTTCGCACAGGCTGGTAGTACAGCCCCCTCAGGTGATAAAGTAATACTTAACTTCAAGGAGGAACTAACCGACGAGAAGCTGAAGGATGTTCAGGAGGCTCTCAAATCAATTGAAGCCTTGGAATCATGTGACGTCAAGGCTTCTGAAGTAACACTTACACTGAAGGATAAGAAATTCCTAAAGCTGTCTGAAGTTGAAATTGCAATCAAGAAGACAAAAGTAGCAATAAATGCATCAAAGATATCTCTCACGGGTAAGCTTGAGCTCTTCTTTAAAGTTGGAGCGAATGGCTGAGGTGGCCCAAGTTTAAAGAAGCTGGTTCAGCGTCTTGAAGATGGTCTCAAAAATGCAGAGCGTGTAAAGAGCGTCGACTGCGGTATACGCGATAGGAAAGATGCCAAGGGCTGAAATAAGAAGGCAAACGTGAAAGCGATCGTCGAGTTCGACGATAATGGGACAACCTGGGGCGATATTGCCAAAGTTTGCAAGGAAAAACTTTCAGATAAAAGAGTATCGATGGCGCTAGTCGATATAACATGGGGCACCGAAGAGGAAAAGAAATCAGAGACACAGGATTCAAAGGAACCCGCTAAGGACCCGCAAAAACCAGATTTTAGCAAGCAGCCATCTGGAAATAAATAACTGACTAGGGGATATATAGGCTGGGCGGAGCAATTTTTGCTGCGCCCAGTTTTTTAGTTTTATGGCAATGGCAGGAAACAAGGTGCGAATTTTGTCAGGAGTTGAATGTGAAAAATAAAAGTCTATTGACCGGGATGGGAAAATCAGCATTTGCAAGTCTGTTTGCTCTATTTATCTTTTGCAGTGGCCTAGTAATATCCCAGGAGAGTAAGAAAACTGGGCAGGAAACAGAGAGCAAGGTTGCCAAGGCGCTTGATATTATTACTCCAGATCTGATTAAAGGTATCCACTCCTATCTTGCCAGTGATGAGTTGGAGGGTAGAAGTCCTGGTTCGGCTGGCGGAATAAAGGCAACTGAGTTTATAACCAAGCATTTCAAAGAGGCCAAGCTAAAACCTGTTGGTAAAGGTGATGGTGATGAAAAGGAAGGTTACTTTCAACCACTGGGAAAAGGAAAAGAAAGAAATTGCGTGGGATTGTTGGAAGGTTATGATGTGAAGCTAAAAGATGAAATCGTAGTACTCGGTGGACATCATGATCATCTTGGCAGCAAGGGGAGCGGAAGCGGGGATGGTATTTTTAATGGCGCTGACGATAATGCGTCTGGTAGCTCTATGGTTACATCTCTAGTGAAGGCATTTGGTGAATCAGGGATCAAGACAAAACGTTCAATTCTTTTTATGACTTTTGAGGCTGAAGAGAGGGGACTCGTCGGCTCCAAGCATTATTGCAAAAATCCGCTATTCGACATTAAAAAACATGTTGCTATGGTTAACCTTGACATGGTAGGGCGCAATCCAGACCGACCTTTGGACAACTGGGGAACAAATACATTTGAAGGTGATAAAATTAAGGAGTTAGTGACCAAATCAGCAGAACGCACAGGCCTGAAAGTTAAAGTCCATCACACAAAGGGTGAGTTTTGGACTCGAAGCGACCAAGGGTCATTCGCGGCTAAAGGGATCCCGTGTATATTCTTCTTTTCAGGTATGCATGGCGATTATCACAAAGCAAGTGACCACTCTGATAAGGTTGCGTATGACCGGATGGAAAAACACGCCGAGACAGTTCTTCTCATATTGGTTGAACTGGCTAATATGGATGAGATCCCAAAATTTGTAAAATAGACTGGCTGAAAGGCACTAGTGCTCTTCCCAGATTTTGGTGGATTGCCACTATTTTTTCCTGACTTGTCCAAATTAGTGCGGCAGAGATGATCTTTTCAACAATTTATTTGCACTGCCGTTGAACTGGAGGCTGTTTTAACAGTACGAACGTAAAAAATGTCTCAATTCTACATTAGTGCGGCAAAATTGCATTTGAGTGTATTTAAGTACTTGATATGACTGTGTTTACATTTTTAGGAATTTTGGCTGGACAAGTCGGGACTATTTTTTCAATTCAGCTAGAAAATTCTCGAGGTGCTTTCTGTAGAGAGGAGAGCGGATAACAGGGATTAGTGATTGCCATCGTTTGAGCTGTTCGGGTGTAGGTGGCTTTTTGGGCCTCTCTTTTATACCATGCGCCTTTGTTTTTTTGAGATAATCCCAGGCCTCTTGCAAGTCCTTATAACGGGAACCTGCCAGAAAGCGAAAGGTCTTTTCCAACGCCTTTGATTCATCGTATGCCTCTGGATTCCAGAGATAATCTGCCATGGACATGATAACAGGAAATACATTGTCGAGAAACTGGCAGTGACCTTCTCCTTGTGCTAGGTTGGCGACATAGCCGGAGGTATGTTTATAAAGGTCTTTTGATCTGCCGTGCAAGGCCTCCCATCTGTTTATCCACGCTATCGAGTCGTTGTCCCATATGAATGGTTTGCGGCGGATCGGTTTGGCAAATTTATCCGCAGTCTCACCGTTCATTTTGGGTGAGAAAACATCAGTCCCTGTCCAATATACAAAAACATCTTCTGGAATGACCTGTCCAATTACATTCAGATAATCTGTACCTTCCTTTAGGTTGGTAAAGACTAGTTTTGTATCTGGGGTGCCACCGTAAGGGACAGGACAAAACCATATCAGACATTTAGGATCTAGTTTTTTCATTGCATCGTATACTATCTTGCACGCCTTGGCATGATTTTCACCCCACAGCTTTCCTTCTCCTGCTTTGTTCATGTGCATGTCATCAAAGGCTACAGTGAAGGCTCGTGCCCCTAGATCAAATCTGAATTTGAAATATTCCACAAGCTTTCGAAATCCTTCATCTGTGAATTCAAGTTTTCCGTCAAAATTTCCCATGTAGCCTTCATGAGATAAAAATATTGCAAAGTTCCTGCGGCAGCTTTCCACGAGAGCTTTATAGTATGCTAGGCGTTTGTCTTCCAACTTACCCCTGCCGCCGGGAAACTGTAGCATGTTCATCTTGAAATGTGCAAGATGTTCTGTCAGATTGGGCAATCCTCCGATGTAACCGCGGATCTCAAATGCTGGCCAGTCTTGAATTTTTGCAGAGCGGATATATTTCTTGCCTTTATGCTCAAAAGTTAGCTGTGAAAGAGATTGCAGGCCATAGAAAAGACCTGACTCGCTCTTTGCAGAAATTGACGCTGATTTTTCATCGATGGATAGCAAATATCCTTGAGTGCCGATCTGTGGTTCGTTCTGAGCTATCTTTAAAGTTAATTCAAGACCTTTTTCATAGGGCTTGTCCAAGACCTTAGTCAAATTCTCGACAAATTCACTTGAGAAAGAATCAGCAGACCATTTCCAGCCATTCAGAGGGAAGGCTTTACCGTATGTTACCTCACGTGGTGTTGGAAAGACGAACGGTAGGTCATTGTCAGGAATAGATTGTATTGGGACTGCAAAGAATACAATTAGAATTGGTGGTAGAAACTTCAACTTTTGAATTCAGATAGAAAAAGACCCCACATTTTATATTGTGACTGGTCAATCCTGTCCATTATAAGCGGATTTCTCCTGGGTACTGTGGGCTGTCTTGAGAGTTTCATCCCAACCTCCCATGGCAGTTTTCCACCCTTTTTTATATTGCAATCGTGGCATGCGGAGACAATGTTTGTCCACACTGATCTCCCGCCCCTTGATTTTGGTATTATGTGATCAACTGTCAGTTTGGAGGCCTGAGATCTTTTCCCGCAGTACTGGCACTTGTGGTTATCTCTCACAAGGACATTTTTTTTGGTGAATTTCACATCGTGTTTTGGCTGTTCCTGACAATTCCGAAGTCTTATCACGCGTGGCACCATGAATACGCATCTAGGAGTTCGCACAAATTGTTCATGATCCTTAACTCCGACAAGCCTTTTCTCCGAGTGCTCAATCCAATCTGGAAGTTTAAAGTTTAATAGCTGTTCATCATGGTAATCGAGAGCTTCGACTAGGTCCTTGAAAAGCAGGACAAATGCCCGCTTGGCAGAAATGACGTTTATTGCAGAATAAAACCGATTAAGGACAAGAACACTGGCCGAGAGTGCGTTCTGGCCGAACCGGTCATACTCGCTATTTTCCTCCATAACACAATTTAATTTTACGTAGAAACCAGGGAATTTCAAGCATAGTTTTCAAACCATAGTTGAAACATCATCAAGGCAAAGAGTTTTCGGCGGTTGTCTTGCTTGTGGGTTAGGTGTTCATTTATCAGTTTCTCAATAAAGTGATAATTAAAGAGCGAGTGCCTTTTTATTCTTTCTTTTGACAGGGTGTTT
>SBBU01000286.1 GCA_005239585.1 Planctomycetaceae bacterium | reverse complement strand
GTCTTATAGATTGAATTATTGAAGCCTTTTTATCTGGTGTTTCTTTCTCTAAAAGTTGCAGGATTGTTTTTATTGCAGTTTGAGCAATCGAGCTGTTGGGATAGTTATCTAATAATCCTAGCCATGCATTAATATCTGCCTTTGTAGTTTTAAGGGCTGTTTTTGCTTCCTCCTCTACTACTTCGTATGCCTTGGGGTTGGCCTTCTTTATCTCTTCTATTCTTTTGTATGCATATAGCCAGGCGATTTCTTGTCTTCCTGTGGTGTCACGATCAGATAATTCCTTGGGGGTCTTGAAAAGGATCATCTGGTAGTGTTCAACAGCATTTTTAAGGTCTTTCTCTGATTCATAGAGTTCAGCGCTCCTGTAGAGTGCATTAAAAAGCTGTTTTGTGCCCCTTGCATATTCGATTGCCTTTTTAAAGAGGTTGATCGCTTTTTTGGCCGAAGAACTGCTTGTTTCGAGTCCAAGTTTCAAGTACGAGTCGAAGAGTTTTTCTTGCGCATCATCTAAAAGTGACTTGCGCTCTGTGTCCCCCTTGCAGAGGTTTTCAAGTCGGGTGAGTAGTTCGATTGCATCTTCATATTTCTTATTTGAATAAAGCTCATTCGCAATTTTTGCCAGAAGGGTTGGATTCACTGGATCCTGAGCGAGTTTTAGTCTTGATTCGTCCATAAAGCCTTCTGCTGATTGATATACAAACACATGCTCTTCAGCACCTATGATGATCTTGTTTCCAACGATAACGAGATTGCCATACTGCTTGCTTAACCCGGTTTTGTCTTTGTTTTTGAAGGTAGATGTATGCACCATCTTCCAGGCGCCATTTGCAGTTTTTGCTAGTTCTGCGTCGCACTTGGTACATTTACCGGATGAAATACTGGAGACTTCTGCGTGTGCAGGGCAGGTGTATTTGATCTTCCACGGACCAGCTCTTAGGATTTTAATTCCATCCTCTGTTGTTTGCCCAGTAGTGGGATCTGTCTTGGTTACACAAGTCGGGATGAATATGTAATCGCCTACGATTGCGCCGTGACCGGCAACGGTCCTGAAGACCCCTTGTTCCTCGATAGCTGTTTGTGCCTCTATGGTTGTAAGGAAGGTGCTTTTAGACGGATCTTCATTGTTGAGTTTGATTGAGACGGTGTTTCTGGAACCGCTCATGACAATAAAGTCGTGCACAGGGCCTTTTACAATCCCCTGTAAGTGTGAGTACTTTGCCCAGTCGTTTCCGCTCTCTTTTTTTATATCAAATGGCGGCAATCTCTTCCCTGTTACTGTATCAATTATAACTATCTCTTCCTCATCCATTGGAAGGAAATAGAGAAAATCCTTGTGCAGTATGGGATAGCTTGCCGGCCTAGCGTATATTTTCTTTGACTGAGGGTTGTCTCCTCTTGGTTTTGAATATATGCTTAACCAGAGGACTCGGCCTGTGAATGAATCAAGCGCGGCAACAGAACCTGTATTTGTGCATGCGTATATTATTCCGTCTTTTTCCAGTACAAAAGTTGCCGAAAGGGGCAGGTGTACTAGCTGTCTCTGGTCGTATATATTGTGCTGTGGCAGTGATCTTGAACTCAACTGGGTATACCAGCGAAGTTTTAATTCCTTGTTTGTGTCGAGCTCAAAGCAGGCGACGTAGCTTGTCTGTTCATTTATTGTGTTGCCCCATCCGATTATGCCTGTATATATCTTGTTCTCGAGGGCAACAACAGGGAGGCTAAAGGAAAAATCACCCTTGGCGAATTCTGCGGCGCTCCTGTCTTTATTTCTATTTTTTTCACGCTCTTTTCTAATTGCCTCGTCAGTTGAATATACTAATTTATAGTTCCTCAAATTAAATGCCCTTAGTGTATTAAGAGGCGCAGGTTTCCACTGGACTTGATAGTTGACTTTCTCCTTAAGTTCACCCACGGCCTCTTTGACTTCATCTCTGATCTTTGCTGAATACATATTGGCTAGAATGATGTCACCTTCAATCTGAGATGTAATAAAAGGACCAAAACGCGAGTACTTGTATGGGTATCCGTGTTCGGTGGAACCTCTTTCTGGTTTTTGCAGGTCGCTCGCTTCCACTCCAAATTTGTCAAATAATTTGCCATTATTGAAGTTTATGATTCTGATCGCTTGTCCATCTTGTATGATGAGCGCGTTTATTTTGGTTTCCTTCTTTGTATCTTTGTCCCTTGTCTCAAATTCAGCATAGACGGGCAAGACTGCAAAGTGGGTATCAATAGACCCGGTTATCCGAGAGCTGTGACTGAACGGTTGATTATATTTGTACTGATCAGCCTTGGGGTAATGAGTAGTCTTGGCGTATGTATCGTGTGGATCCATTATGCTTGGATCGCGATTAACATGTGGTGCAGGTTGAATACCCAGGTTGACTTTCATATTTGCAACCTTTTCCAGGTATTTTGAAAGGGTCAATTTTTCGCCTTGAAATGTAACTTTGTCATTCATATGTTGCTGATATTTCTTGTGTGTCTTAAACCCATTTATCAGCTCTGGCTTTCCTGTAAGTCTGTAGCAGAGGGCAAGTCTTGCTATAGCATTAGAGATTGATATATCGGGGAATGGATAATTTAATAGATTTCTGAGGTGGTTCATCGCGCGTTTCACATTTCCCTGTTCGATGTAGTAATTAGCAAGTGCCTCCATAAGCTCATCTGAGTAGGATGAGAAAAAGTATCTCTCAAGCAATTTTTCCAGCAGGGGAACATTCCATTTCTCACGCGGTTTTTTGAATTCAGGTGCAACTTTGTGATCGAATGTTATTCTGAAATCGGTTATGAATCCCCTCGGGAGCGCAGAGAATTTTTTAATTATGAATTCAAAAAAGCTTAAATATGCCTTTGTTTCAGGATCGGGATCAGGGTAAAACTTTCTGAGATTAGTTGATGCGTCAGTGTCTTCTATTATATATTTGTAAAGACCAATGAGATTAGTCCACTGCTTTTCTGTGATATATTCATTTATTTCTCTAAGAAGACTTTCGCTTACAATCTCAATATTGTCTGGCGGCTCCGGCTTTTCCTGTTTATCCTGCAGCTGCCCAAATCCAAAGATAAGCAGCATTGACACACTATAGATACTAAATCTCATTTTACTCTCCAAAAAACTTTATTTTGTGTAGACACCATCTCCTATAATTATAGACGCTCAAGGGGGTTAAAAAGTTTCATAAACAATCATATATTACTGCTGATTTAACTGGTATACCACCAGCTGCTCCTCGGTTCCTATAATCATCTTGTTATCCACAATGGCTACATTGCCATACAGCTTTCTTTCCTTAAAGTGGTAATTTTGGACCAGTTTCCATGAACCATCTGGAGTCTCCCATGGCCCAGCACGAACCACTTTAAGACCCGTCTCACGCGGGTCACAGGTTGGTAAAAATACCAAATCTTTCACTATAGTACCATGTCCTGCAATGATTCTAAAGTCATCATTGACCTCCAAAGCAGAACTGACAGGTATTGTTGCGATCTCCTGACTTTTTGAAGGGTTTTTATTGTCTAGCTTGTATACAATCGTTCCTTTCGAGCCGCTCAGGACCATAAAGTCGTTCGATGGGCTGTTAACAATCCCTTGAATGTGGGTAATGTTTGACCAGCTACAGCCATCACTTGCCCCTGTGATTTTAAACGAGTCTACCCTCCGATTCGTTGTAGTATCAATGATGACTATTTCCTCTTCATCCATAGGTAGGAAGTAAAGATGGTTCTTGTGGAGGATTGGGTAATTTGCAGGTCGTGAGAATACTCTGGCATTCTCCGCCTGAGATTTGCCATATATATAAAGCCAGAAAATCCTGCCTGTATATGCATCAAGTGCAGCAATGGAACCGGTATTAGTACAGGCGTATAGAACATCTTCTCGTTCAAGAAGAAAAGTTGCAGAGAGTGCAGAATAATAGTCGCCGCGCGACCTCCATTTTCCCGGCAGTGATCTTGAACTTACAGGTGTGCTCCAACGCAGTTTTAGTTTGCCTTTGCCTTCCATCTCAAAGCATGCAACGAAGCTTGATTGATCGAGGATATCATTCAGCCATGAAATAATTCCTACATATATCCTGTTCTCTTGAATGATTACGGGCAGACTGAGAGAAAAATCGCCTCGGACAAATTCGGCCGCAGTTGCATCCTTGTTCTTTATTTTTAATCGCTCTGCGATGATTGCGGTATCAGTCGAGAAGATGGGCTCAAGAGTCTTGCAATTAAAAGCATGCAGCGAGTTTATTGGTGCAGGGTTTCTCTTTGCAGCAAGTCCTCTTTTCGAGGTTGTTGAGATCTCTCCTAGCCTAAGCTTTGACGAATACATGTTGGCAAACACAATGCTGCCTTCAATCTGACATGTCATAAATGGCCCGTACTGTGAATACTCTGCATTGAGTGAGCCTAGCTCCTGCGCCGTTTGAGGATTCTTAAGATCATCCTCTCCTATGTTTGTAGAGTTAACCACTTGACCTGCGTTAATATCTATGATTTGTAGTTTGTGTCCGTCCTGCACAATAATGCATGACTTGCCATCTAGCTCTATATATATAGGGGCTATATTGAAATCTGTTTCTAGCGACCCTGATATGCGAGAACAGTGGCTGAAATTCATATTAAATTTTTTTTGAGCCTCTGGAAACCCCGATTCATCTGAATATTTGATATTGATATTATTTTTAAGAGGCAAAATGGTGTTTGTATCGATCTTCAGCCGCCCAATTTTATCCAGGTATTTTTCAAGTGTTATAGTTTCTCCGTTCATTGATACCTTTTCATTCATTTGTTCTTTATATTTTTTTAAATCTTCTATTAGGTCTGATTTGTTGGCGAGCTTATAACAGAGGGCAAGTTTTGCGAGGGCGGGCGCGATTGCCACATCCTCATGAGGATAATTGAGGATGTTTTTGAGGTGATAGATTGCACGCCTAGAGTTTCCATGCTCCATGTAATAGCTTGCAAGTACATCCATTAATTCATCAGAGTATGATGAAAAGAAGTAGAGCTCTAGGAGCTTTTCGACTCGGAGGATATCTTGTTTGTCTGGAGCCGCTCTGAATGTGTCTATTGCCTCAGCGACCTTATGATCAAATGTGACCTTGAACTCCAGCATTACTTCCTTGGGTAGCTTTGAAAACAGTTTCGTCATAAATTCAGTCAAGCCAACATAAGATTTGTTTTCAGAATCTGGATACAACTGTGCCAGATGAGTTGCTGCATCTGGGGTTTCAAGGAGATACTTGTAAAAGTTAACCAGTTTCTTCCATTCCTGGGCTTTGATGTAATCATTGATCTCTTTTAATATTCCCTTGCTGGCTAGATCAATATTGGTTGGTCGCTCCTGTTTTTCCTCCTGGGGTTGTTTAGATTCCTGCCAGTTTATAATGAGGGCAGTGAATATTGTCAGGCTTGAAAATCTCATTAGTGATAAATTATCAGGCTCTCTTCTGTAGAGATGATGATTTTATTCTCAACGAGCAACAGATTTCCATACTGCTTTTTCCCTGAGAAATTGTAGATTTGGGCGATCGTCCAAGAGCCAGAGGGTGATTTCCATGGACCTGCTTTGATTACCTTGATACCCTCCTCGGCCTTGCCATCATTTTGCTCAACAAATGGTATGAAGAGCATGTTGCCAATGATTGCCCCATGACCTGCGATCGTCTTTACCTCTTCATCCTGTTCCATTGCAGTCTTGGCAGGTATCGTAGTAACTCGCTGGCTTTTGGAGAGGTTTTTGCTGTCAAGCTTGATTACGAATGTCCCCTCTGAGCCGCTTAAGATCATAAAATCATGTTCAGGGCCTTTCAGAATCCCTTGAAGATGTGTAATTCCTGACCATTCAACAGTAGAGCTGGCTATGCTTAGCTTGAATGGATCAATCCTTTTGCCTGATTCGGTGTCGATTATAATCATCTCATCATAATCCATTGGCAGCAGGAAGATATGATCTTTGTGAAGGATAGGGTAGTTTGCAATCCGTGCAAAGTCATTTTGGGGCGTCTGGTATGAATTGAGCCAGATAATCTTGCCTGTATAGGAATCAAGTGCGGCAATGGTGCCTGTGTTAGTGCAGGCATAGATTATACCGTCTTTCTCGGTTAAGAAGATGGCTGAGAGGGACAAGTGAGGCACACGCTTGTAAAATTTCTTCTCAGGAGAGAATTTGGTGCTTAATTGTGTCCACCATGTAAGTTTAATCTTTTTGTTGTCGAGCTCAAAGCAAGCCACGTAGCTTGTCTGATTAGATATTGAATCTGTCCATGCTGTTATGCCGACATAGAACATGTTATCTTGAAACATAACTGGGAGGGAGAATGAACAATTTCCCCTGGCGAACTCTGCAGCTGTTTTGATTTTTTCCTTCTCTTCTTTTTTTATCTTCTCACGCTCTTTCTCTATTATTTCATCTGTGGAAAAGAGGAGCGTAAGATTTTTTCGATCGAATGCCCTTAGTGAATTTAGTGGTGCCGGGTTTCTTAATGGTCTTCTCAAGCTACTCTCAAAAATCTTGCCTATTCTTAATTTGGGTGAATACATATTTGCCAGAATGAAATCATCTGTGGCTTGGCAGGTAACGAATGCCCCGAATCTTGAATAGAGCGACCAGATGGGATCCTTATTGCGCGGAGGCGGGACAGGATTTTTCAGCTGTGTATTCTCTGGTCCAACTTTTAATGCAGGTTTCCCGGTCAAAAGTTCTACAGTCTGTAGATCCTCGCCATCCTGTACGATGATGTATTGTTTTCCATCAAGGCTGTAGAAGGCAGGCATGATTGGGAATTGGGTGTGAATTGTGCCCGTGATGCGCGAGCTATGGTAGTAACTGGAATTTGTGATCTGTTTTCCATCAGGGAGTGCCAAAAATTTTGCATCTACACTGACGTCTTTAGGCTGAGTTTTGGTCTCCTTATAGATATTATCGATGTATTTTTCTAGAGTAAGTGTTTGATTATTTGTGCTAATATTTTGAGAGAGATACTCTTTATACCTCTTGAGCCCTGCCACAAGCTCTGCCTTTCCAAGGAGTTTGTAACAAAGGGCTAATCCTGCGATGGCGTTGGGTATTGACACATCAGGATCAGGATAATTTAGCAGATTCTTAAAGTGTGTTATTGCTCTTCTGATATTCCCTCGTTCCATGTAAAAATTGGCAAGCATCTCCATGGCTTCATCGGAGTGTGAGGAAAAGAAGTATAAATCAATTAGTTTGTCTATGAGTCGAATATCCCATTGTTCACGAGGTTTGATGAACTCACGCGTAAGGTTTAGATCAAAAGTGGGTCTAAATCCCTGCAAGAATTCCTTGGGCAGCTTTGAGAATCTCTTGATAACAAACTCTGAAAAGCTGACATAATTCTTGCTACCGGGCTCTGGATCAGGATAGAGTTTCTTGAGGAGTATATTGCTGTTGCTTCCTTCCACCATATGCTTGTAGTAGTTGACAAGGTCTACCCACTGCTTGTCTTTTATCAAGTTATTAATGTCGTTCAAAACAGAATCGCTGACAATATCGATATTTTCAGATGGCTTGGGCTGTTCTTCCTGAGCAGAGCCGGTGATGATTAGTAAAGGCATACACAAAAGTATGATTATGCGCCCTAGTCTCATTTTAGTCCTAAAAACAGTTCATATTTGATACGTTCAAAGAAATTATATGTTAGAGCTAATTAAGTTTTGGCAGGAGGAGGGAGTTTGCGTGCTTTTTCATCAGATACAAAATTTGCCGTCTTGTGGCTGCCGTCGCAGAAGGGCTTGTTCTTCGAGTGTCCGCAGCGGCAAAGCGAAATGACTGTCCTTCCAGCAAGATCGAATTCATTCCCGTCGGCATCCAAGATTTTAAAGTCGCCTGAAACCCTCAAAGGGCCATTATTGTTAGTTCTGATTTCGGTTCCCATTTACTCTTCCTCTTTTGTCAAATCTTCATCATTCAGGATATAGGCAATGTAGCACAAGCACATCTCATCTGTTGTTTGTCCGCCAAATCTGACTGTCTTTGGTGACGAGTGGGGGTTGCGTGCATTGTTAGTGGAGTTGTCGTAGATGGCGGTGTATATGAATCGAGTGCCCGGTTCAAATCTGATTGGTTCGCTTAATAGATAGGGCTCCTGCCAGTAAAAGTCCCATTCTTTTATCTCAATAAGGTTCTTGTTTTCACCTTTACCAGAGGTCGCATCAAGCCTTGCCTCTTTTGCAAGGAGATGCATATGGGGGAATATTGCAAGGAGTGTAATATCGCTATTGATCTTTCTTGTTGCCTCTACTTTGTAATTGCTTTCACCCGGCGGGATGGCGAAACCTAGATTTATAATCGGAGAAATCTTGACCATCTTTTTTACCGTTTTCTTGGAGAAGTATAGTCCGATCGAGGTCCGATCGGTCTCTGGTTTTCCTGATTTGTTATAATGAACTTCTATTACAATCTGCCCCCCCTTTGGTATCCAGTACCCCCACTCTTCAGGGAGTCTGTAGTATTTTGTTCCGGGTGCGAATCCACCCAAAGTGACGGCTGGCAGAAAGCCAGGACCAGTTCCATATGTGGTGTAGCCTGGCTCTGGATCTTCGTCATCGAGCTCCTTGGCACGCCCCGAAGTGTCCACATAGACTAGCACATGATGCACAACTCTTCTATTGCCCGGTCTAACCTCCATTCCGTTTATCCACTTGCCATCCTCAAAGGGTTTTCCTACAAGGTAGGCGCGGTAGACATCTTTTCCTGTTGCTTCCAACTTGAATTCCACAGGCGCCTCGAGGATCTGGTCCGGCTCACCAAGTTTCCAGCCCGTCTGCACCGGCGGAAGCTCTGGAGTATCACGAGGCTCGCCCTTGTGTTTACCCGAATCGACCCACTTGACTAGTGTATTGATTTCTTCATAGGTCATTCTCCTGTCATTTCTAAAAAACCCGTGTGGGTTAATTGCCTTCCACGGCGGCATGATCTTCTTTTGTGCAGTGTACTTGATCATCGGTGCCCAACGTTTAGCATCTTCGTAGGAGGTTAGCGAGAACGGTGCAGCTTCACCATCTCTGTGGCATGAGACGCAGTTTTTAAAGAGTATCGGTGCCACATCTCTTGTATATGTAACATCAGAACTGGTTAACCTTGTTCCCCATGAGACTACACAACCGTACTGCTCTGTCTCTGGCACTGCGACATTTTTGCCTTCTAGAACGGCCTCTAGTGCCTCTGTGAGAAATTTTTTTCTTACATCGCTTTCGTATTGATTGTCATCGATTCTGCCTCTATAGCGCATTACAAAGTTCGAATCGAAGACTAGGGCGCATGGCACCATTTTAACGTTGTAAAGCATTGATCTGTCCTTCTCATGATCTAAAACAGCAGGCATGCTGAGACCATGCTTCTGCAAAAATGACTTGACAGTTTTCGCATCATCAGAAGGATTTGGAAATAGTGCAATGGAGGTTACTTGTTTTGTCCTGAAATCTGTGGAGATTTGTTTTACTCGGTCCATGTATTTAGTGCAGACTGGGCATTCTGTATCGAGAAAGAAGAGCACAACAGCCTTGTAATTTCTAAGAAATTGCCGGTTAAGCAGCCCGCCGTCGATGTCCTTGAACGCAATGCTGCCAAAGTCGTGTCCTATACCTGTGTTTGACTGAACTCCACCTTTTGGGCTTGAACATGAAAAAACCAGCCCGAGTATTATGACAAGAAGCATCCTATATCCTTTCATCAGTTTCTCCGCATAAAATTATTAACCTTTAATACAACCAATTGGTTTCAGCTTTGCAAGTTTTCTTGATATGCCAGCGCGCTCGATGGTATCGACAACTTCAGTTGCGTCTTTATATGCCTCTGGCATCTCTTCTGCGACGGAGGCGTGTCCGTGGGCCATTACGAAGACACCATATTTCTCATCAAGTTCTTTATAAAGATTTCGCCCTTGGGTTTTTTTGATCATTGCCTTTCTTGACTGAACTCTGCCAGCACCATGACAGCTTGATCCGAATGTCTCATCGACCGCCTTTTGAGTCCCGAGCAGAAGATAAGAGCAACGGCCCATGTCTCCGGGAATAAATACAGGCTGACCTGTTTCTTTATAGACTTGAGGTACCAGTGGATGATTTGGCCCATATGCCCTCGTTGCCCCTTTTCGGTGAATGGCGAGTCTTTGCTTTTTACCATCAATTTCGAATTCTTCTACTTTGGCAATGTTATGGCAAACGTCGTAGATGAGTCTCATGTCAAGCTGATCCTCGCCGATGCCAAGTGTTTTTGCCATGACTCTCTGAACAATTCCCCGCATAACTTGCCTATTTGCCCATGCATAGTTTGCTGCTGCCTTCATTGCAGCAAAGTAGCGCTTGGCTTCATCTGATCTTATAGGCGCGCAACAAAGCTGTTTGTCCATGAGTTTGATACCATATTTTTCGCTGGCTTTTAGCATCACATCGATATAGTCATCGCAGACCTGATATCCGAAACCGCGCGAGCCAGAGTGGATAGATACAACTATTTGATTATTGAACAACCCTAGCTTTTTAGCCATTTCTGGGATGTAGATCTCTTGTACGTATTGAATCTCCAGAAAGTGATTCCCTGAGCCAAGGGTACCAAGCTGCGGTCTTCCCCTGTCGATTGCTTGTTTCGAAACGCAGTTTATATCCGCATCATCAAGACATCCATGTTCTTCAATGTGATCAAGGTCTTCCTTATTTCCATACCCGTCATCAATAGCCCATTTAGCGCCTTTTTCAGTGACTTGCTTCAGATTTTCGAATGAAAGCTTTGTGATGGCGTCTTGTGAACCAACACCGGCTGGAATTGCCCTGAAAACATTTCTAACAATATCCTTGATGCGTGGCTTTACCTCTTCGAGAACAAGACTTGTCCCCATAATCCTTACCCCGCAGTTGATATCATAGCCGACTCCACCAGGTGATATGATACCTTCATCAAGGTCGAACGCAGCGACTCCTCCAATTGGGAACCCGTAACCCCAGTGAAAGTCGGGCATGGCAAGCGAGTACTTTACAATCCCCGGCAGATGGGCCACGTTTACAACCTGCATCACAGCCTCGTCGTTTCTCTGGGTCTCAAAGAGCGACTCGGATGCGTAAATCCTTCCGGGGACGAGCATTCCACCCTGTTTGGGAACCTCGAATAAATAGTCAGTGACTTTTTCTACCTTTACCATGCCGTGAAATAATACAAACAAAATCTTGACAATCAAATCATTCCTAGTAAAATCAAGTTATCAAATTGAGAGGGGGATGATGGTTTCAATCTGTCAATCTCAATCATAGATTTATTAAATCTACATTAGGGGAGGGGGAAGATGAAAAAAGATGGTCCAGCATTCTTTGAGGTGTTAAAGTCAGCGCTTTACACTAACGGCGAGACTAAGGCTGAATCAAAGGCAGAGGTAACGCAGCAACCACCACAGCTAGCGCCAACGATTGAGCAGAGGACATTTGTGCCGAGAGAGCCTCAACGTAAGGCGTTTCAATTTTCTATAAGCACCCTGTTATTTGCAGTTCTTTTCTACTTGCTGAGTGTCTTTGTTGCGTTTTATCTTGGTGTAAGGTTTACATCAGATTCAACTGAGGCGGTAAAAAAATCCCAAGTTCCTATAACGCCAACGAACAACAATACAAATTCTAATACTCTGCCGAGCACCACGGAAAAACCCAAGTGGTCTATAAAGCTAGTCACATTTGACGCAAGTACAACTGAGGCGAGGAAACAGGCACAGGTTAATGCCAGGATAGCAAAGGATAGGCTTATAGAACTGGGATATACTAAGGTGAAGGTAGACGAAAAAGGCAATGCCGTAACAGTATATTATGGTGAATTTGATGCACGCGATTCAAAGGAAGCCAAGGATACACTTGAAAAGCTGAGAAGGCTTCAGTATAAAACAAAGGAAGGTAAGATGACCGAGTTGTACAAAGGCGCAGATTTTGTAAAGATACCAAATGTCGGTTCATAAAAGTCTTCTGTCGAAGGGTAGATTTGGGGGGAAGAGGACTGTCCTAAAGCGTGGAGAGCGCGTAATCAAGTTAATGGATGATGGTAGATGGCAACCTGAAATGTCGCCGTATAGACTGCCAAAGGAACGCGTAATTATTATGAAGCGCCGCAAAAAGGCAGAGAAGGAAGAAAAACCTGCAGTAGCTGCACCCGGGACTCCTGGCGAACCAGCAGCACAGACCGCTGCAACCCAGACTGAAAAGACCTCTTCCAAAACTTCTCAATAGTTTTATCTAAGATTCTTCGTCACTTTATTATGTGGTGGAAATTGTTTCTTGTATTTCCTCTGATCATCCTGCACGTTCAAGAGCATGAGTTAATCAAAAAACTCTCGTCGTCTGACGCACAGGTTCGAGATAGCGCATCTGCGGAACTTGTTAAACTCGAAAGAGATATAAATGGATTGCTACTTGACGAGATTAAAAAGACAGAGAATGAGGAAATAAAGATAAGAATAATGGGGGTATTGAGTGAGAGATATAAGAAACAGTTGAGTTCAATCCAGTGTGAACAAAAAGAGGAGTTTTTAAATCTTGTGACGTCCTGGTTTCCTCAGGACCTATACACATTTGCCAGCCATGTCAAGAAATACAAATTTTCTGAAGATGACTTGGTCAAGGTGTTTCGCTTTGCACTAAAGAGAGAGATCATAACTTCAGACGTTAAAAGGTTGATAGTATATAATGCCCCCGTAGCGATGATCGATGACATTGCCCCGTTTCTTAAGGAGAAGAGCTCAAGTGTGAAGTGTGTGACAGTAACGAGACTTGCGGATCTAAAGGCAAAAAAGTATGGCAAGGAGATAGCAGAACTTTTGTTCGAATTGGATGAAGATGTTCGTTTGAGCGCTATTTATGCCATCGGGGCATTAGAGCTTGCAGAATACAAAGGAGTCGTTGCCAAATTGCTTCTTGATCCTTCCAATAGGATAGTTCACAAGGCCCTCTGGACACTCGTTGTGCTAGGCGCAACTGAATATTCTAAAAATGTTGCATCGTTGCTTTTACACAGTGAGCATTCGTTAAGGAGTTTTGCTGCAAATGCGCTAGCTAAATGGAATAAAAAGGAATTTGCAACCGACATCTCGCAGCTTCTGAAAGACCCTGTTTACACTGTCAGAGGAACTGCCGCAATGTCCCTTGGTCGGTTAGGTGCGAAGGAGTTTTCAGATGCCGTGATAAAACTTCTTGATGATCCAGAACCCTATGTCAGGCGAATGGCATGCTCTTCATTAGCGATGATGAATGGCAAAGATTCGACCAAGACGATATCAAAACTTTTATCGGATAAGGACGAGCAGGTAAGGCTGGAGACTGCTATCACCATCGCAGGTTTTGGAGATAAATCTTGTATCGATACAATCTTTGAATTTGCACTGAACGACAGAGGTATTTATACGAGCGATGCTCTCTATGCAGTGAATAAACTCTATAACTCCATAGCAAGCGATAGAGTGAAAGAGCTGTCGATCAAAGGAAAGGCCAACGAAAATGTGCTCGGAAAGGTCTGCAAGTGGCTTGAAGAGAGCTGTAAGATTGCATTTGAAATAGAGAAGGATATGGAGGGGTTTGTCCTCAAAGGTTTTTTAGATCGAGATTTTGATACAACGCTCGAAAAAATGCTAAAACAGGTTGCTTACTCTTCTGTCCACAATATTTCATTTATATTCACTGATGAAAAGATTAGGGTAGTGTCAGTCAAGACAGCAAGAGAATTCTTTAAGGAGTGGGTGGAGAAAAATCGCTAAGGCTTTGTGCTTGCATTTCCCTGAAATTTTTAAACAATAGAGTGTGCTTGAAGAAAGATCTGAACATCAGTTTTGTTATTACAATGCTGTTGTTTCCATTCAGTCTTCAGCTGGCTGATCAAGAGAAAAATCCAACCCAGTCAACAGACAAGGTATCAGAGCAGCATAGCTCAAACTGTCCAGAGGCATGTAAATCATGCGAACAATTTGTAGCCAAGGCACTAAAGTTTCTGATTTCTCAGCAGCAAGAGGATGGCAGATGGAAGCGCGAAAGAGCTAGCACTAGTTTAAATCTTGTTAATACCTCTCTTTGTGGTTTAGCTCTAATTGCCAGCGGTTCAACACTTGATGAGGGTATCTATAAGCAGGAATTACAAAAAGCTGTCAAGTATGTAATAGATACTTCGCGCAAGGAACTGAAAGGAAGGCTTACCCAGTTCAACATGTGTGACACAACGTATATTGTGACCTTTTTGGCACATGTTTATCGAATTAATAAATCAGACGAACTTGGGAAATATTTGGAGGAAATACTTGGTTTGATGCTGAAAGAACAGGGTGAAGATGGCGGTTGGAATTACAGGAGAACAGGGGCAAGTCAGAGTAAAATCAAAGGATACTATCAGGAAAAAGGCAGCCATGTCTTTTTAACAAATGATTTTGCGATCACCCTTTTACTTTTAAAAGAGGTTGGTATTAATGTTGAGAAAAGTGTTTTCGACAAGATCAGAGGGCTTTATGACACCGACGGCGCTCGAATGAAAGAAGGCGCGTTTAAATATGCTACCGGTGAAGCGCCGCAAAACGCTGATTTGCGTTGTTCCTCAGGAAGAACGGTTGTAGCCAGCTGGGTTATGGAATTAATGGGAATGAAAGAAACAAAGGCCCTTCAGCAGATAAAGATATACGCAGAAAAAAATATAAAAGACATTGACCTTAGTAATCATGGCCCAACTTATCATATTTACAAGTGTGGTTTGGCATGCTATTACTCTTCAGATAAATCCATGTGGAAGCAGTTCTGGTCTAATTACCGCGATGTGATCTCAAGCTCTCAAAAAGATGATGGTAGTGTTGTAGTTAAACCGCGTAAAGAATCATTGGCACCTTTTGATGACAAGGCTGGCGGCTCAATTTATACCACACCTCAGTACGTAATCCTGTTACAGCTCAACAAGGGTCGTTTACTCTTTGACTCGCTAAAGCCTCTCTCTAGTAAAGAGAAAGAGTAATCAGTACTAGGTTGTATATTTCGTGTGTGTAAATTACTTTCTCTTTGGCTTTGAGTTTCTAAAAAGCACATGATAAAAGCCATTTAACCCCTCATGTTCCTCAATCAAATCAACTAGTTCGAGCCAGCCTTTTGCAAGCAAAAGTATATCGCCCCTCGTAAAGAAGCGGTCATAGTGGTTTCTATGGACAAGGAAATTTCTCTTTCTTTTCTCATCGGGATGATGTTTGAATTTTGTAGAAAAGACAGAGAGAATCAGATGCCCTCCGGGTTTTAATACACGAAGGATGTTGCGCTTGTAGATGTGGTTATCAGCCTTTACAATGTGATGAAAGACCCCATAGTCTACTATCACATCAAAGTAATTTTTGGGAAATTTTAGGTTGAGAACGTCTTGCACTTTAAAAAAAATCCTCTTCAGTACACCATTTTTTCTAGCAGCCTGACTTGCCTTTCGTAATGCAAGGGGTTCGATCTCTGTGGCGTAGACTCTATATCCCATCCTTGCCAATTCGATTGCGTGGCGGCCCTCTCCACATCCAATATCAAGCGCAGTTCCACCCCTTGCTACGGTGATCTTCTTCAAGTATTGGACAACCTCTCTGGTGGGTTCTTTCGTCGGCCATCCGTGCACCCCTGATATGTAGGCATCTCTGTAGAATTTTTTTTGCTTTATGTAGATTGACCTCATAATCAGGTTATGATAGAAAATCGTCTGGATGCTTGCAATAAAGAATCTATTCAGGAGAAAGCTGCGAACGGCGCTCTGCGTAATCGGTGTTGCTGTTGGCGTAGCAAGCGTAGTGGCGTTCACGTCGATTAGTGAAGGTCTTAGACAGTCTATTACTGATTATTGCAAAAAGACTGGTGCACAAATCATGGTCTATAAGAAAGGCGTTGCAGGGATGGATCAGAGTCATATAAAGTCAAAAGAGATTGATAAAGTTAGAAACGTTTCAACTGTAGAATCAGTCTCACGAGCTGTGGTTGTAGTGAGTCGATTCCCGACAGCACCGGGACTTTTTATTTTTGGTCGTGATCCCTCTGAGCGATTGATACGCATGTATAGTCAGGAAGAGCTAAGGGGACGGCTGTTGGAGAAAGAGGATGAGGTAATGGTTGGGGAGATTCTGGCCTCTACAATGCGTATATCTGTTGGGGATACAGTACCTTTATCTATATTGCAGAAGGAAGGATTTCCAAAAGAATTAAAGGTTGTTGGCATATTCAAAACCGGCATTTCATTTGAGAATGGTGCGTGCGTGGCGCATATCAACCTGACAACATTAGCAAAAGGGTGGCCCTTGGGCGATTGCAGTGTGATTTTTGTTTATCTTAAAAATCCGGCTTTGACCAGTCAGACTATTCAGGAGATTCAAGGTGTGTTGCCAGCATGTGAGGTAACGCCAGTAAGCGAGATCGTAAAAAACTTCGAGTCACAACTCTCATACGTTGATAAGTTTGTCTGGATTATATCGCTTGCTGCGCTTCTTGTGGGATGCGTCGGTGTCTTGAATACACTTCTTATGAGCATTACCGAGAGGACGCGCGAGATAGGGACGTTGAGGGCAATCGGGTGGTCAAGAGGAAAAGTAGTGGCAATGATAATAAATGAGGCATTCATAATATCTGCACTTGGAGGACTTGTGGGGGCGATGATGGGAGTGGTAGGTGCAGAATGGTTGATAAGGCTTGTTCCACAGGGTTTTTTAGGTGTGAGTTATTCGCTTGGGACGTTTGCCAAAGGACTTGTTGTGGCGCTTGTTATGGGGTCTATCGGCGCTATCTATCCTGCATTCAGGGCCTCATTACTTCAACCTGCGGAGGCATTGAGATATGAGTGACATCGTTGTGAAAACGGTAAATATCTCCAAGTACTATCCGGCTGAAGATGTTTGTGCCCTTAGATCAGTTAGTCTTGAGATCGCAGAGGGCGAGTTTGTAGCAGTCACCGGTCCGTCTGGTTCTGGTAAGACCACACTTTTAAACATGATCGGTGCCCTTGATCGTCCAACGGAGGGAGATATATTCATCAACGGAATTCAATTGAGCAAAAAGCGTGACCTTGATCATATAAGGGCACGCTATATAGGATTCGTGTTTCAACTGAGCAATCTGATTCCCTCTCTCACAGCGCTCGAAAATGTTCAGATCGCTATGATCAATGGTGGAAAATCGCGGGAACGTGCAAGAGAACTTTTAAAGCGAGTATCGCTTTCTGACAGGGAGAAACATGTCGTAACCAAACTCTCAGGCGGTGAGCGCCAGCGCGTGGCTCTGGCGAGGGCCCTTGCAAATAATCCAAAGCTGATACTGGCCGATGAGCCTACGGGAAATCTTGACTCCAAGTCGGGTGGAGAGGTAATTAATCTGCTGACAGCTCTTCAGCGCGAATTTAATACTACTCTTGTTGTTGTGACCCACAATATGGATATAGCCAGGCTGGCAGGAAGGGTTATCGAAATGAAAGACGGGGCCTTCAAGGCCTCTTAGCCTTCCGAATCAAAATTCACATCTTTTTGCTTTCTGTGCCATCTGAAAGCAAGCTTTACCAGTCTACCAAGTCCCTCCTTTGCACCTTTTGGGAGCTCCTTTCCAAGCTTGGATTTTAGTTGCTCGATTGATTCATCCCAAGAATCGCGTTTTGATTTCGAGGCAATCGCAAAGAGAGTATGTGGTCTCTTTTTTTCTCCCTGAGAACAGATGAATTTCTTTGCAAACCTCTCAAGGAGGGTTTCGTATGCCGATGGTGTCATACGCCAGTAATCAAAGGGGTAGGCGTGGATCTTGAAATAAAAAGGCGTAGTCATGATGAGCAATCCTTCATCTTTTAGAACCCTATGTATCTCATTTATCGCGCTAAAGGGGTTTTTCACGTGCTCGAATGTCTCAACTGCCAGTACTGTCCCGACAGACTTGGCATTAATGCCTATGTGCATGATGTCACCTACGATATCGACCCCAAGCCCTTTTTGCATATCTATCCCGATATATTTCTTCTCTTTGAAAATTGGCCTTAGATTCGCATATTCCTCCTGATTTGGGACCTGGAGCGACCCAAACTCGAAGATAGGTTCAGGGAGGTTGAATATCTCGGAGACAAGCCTTACAAAGATTTTACAGTTATCGCGCAATTTGTCCCCCTATCTCCACTCTTCATCTGGGATACCGCTTCCTTTCTGAATTGCGCGCAGTGTCCCTATGGGAAGAGCCTTTCCGCTATGTACTGGTACAATTACCTGTTTTTTCGAGACTGGATGTCTCCACTTTTGATGACTGCCATTCTGAGAAATAAGCTCAAAATCATTTTTTTTAAGAATAGCGAT
>SBBU01000377.1 GCA_005239585.1 Planctomycetaceae bacterium | reverse complement strand
CAATCAGTTTGGGGATAGATTCAGGCTTTACGCAGGCAGGTGAAATGTTTGAACTTTTTGTCGTTAAGATAAACCCTTCTTTGCAAATAACTTGATGAAAGCCAAAACCTAACGCCATCTGTTTCTTAGGGGGCAAATAATTTCCATTCTCTAATTCTGCACAAAATTTCCCAAACGCTCCACCCCCTGCGTACACAAGTGTGAAACTTGATATAATTTCTATTTCGTTATCCCCTCCTGACAAACCAATTTGAATAATTCTTTTGTGTTGAGTAATGGTTTCTTCAAAGGAGGTCTCTTCACCATTAACAAGAATAATCGGCGATGCCGGGTTACAGTCAGAGTCAGCCATATGCCAGACCGTCTTTGGAATGTTTAAGATGATCTTGCCGTCGGTTTCCATCGCAGTCCTAATAATCATTAATTCTATGTTTTCTAGTTCGAAATCTAGCAATGTACCGCCTATAACATCGATTGAGATTTCATCTTCTTGTGGAAATGATTCAATAATGTCATCATACGGCATTGCATTTTCAAACAACTCTATTGGACATCCATCTGGAAATGCCCACGAACCCATATCGGCTGAAAATAGGATTTCCAATTCTGTTGTTTCTTCTGAAACTGGTATTGATAATAACACCTTTTGTTGATGAGGATTTTCTAACATGGTAAAATCTGCTTCTACACTATTCACCAACACATATGGAGGACCGATATGTCCCAAAGGTTGGCATTCGTATCTGGGCTGCAATATGGCATAAGGCAAATTAATTGACACATTTCCACTGTTTTCCGCTTTCAGTAAAATCAGAATTCCTGCATGTTCCTCAACTTGTATGGAATTTATTGTGATTCCATTTGTTGTATTATAATCTGCGATATAGTAAAAATTTTTGTATTTTAATTGAATATTTTCCGACGCCACTGCCAACAAAAACGATATTCCTAGGAAAGTCATTGAAACAGATATTAAAATTATTTTGAAAATCTTCACGTATTTTTCTTACAAGAATTTTGAATTAAGGTTATCCATTCGTCGTCA
The DNA here is from genome assembly GCA_005239585.1 of Planctomycetaceae bacterium. The sequence continues at coordinate 3,938 of SBBU01000377.1, read as the reverse complement.
GGTCAAATCAATGAAACTCCGCCTGTGACCATTTAATGCATATTCATTGAACAGAAACCGTTGTTTAACATAAAGTGGTTCTAATCCGTCCAGAACCAAGTACTCATTTTGGGCCTAATTTTAGACCCAGATTTGTGCATGAATTACCTGTGTACAGATTCTGTTGTGATCGACCATAATGCTTTAGTCAGGAAAAGGGTCTCAAAAGTATTAAAATAATGATCTGGAAATGAGTATAATGAGGATGCAAGTGGGATCTAAAAATCGTTCTTTGTCTGTTGAAAATCTTCTTGGTCGAACTCTAAACGATATCGAAACTAAATACGCTCCCGAATTGCTTTACATTCAAGGTCCATTGGAAATTCCACTACCCTGCCCAAGAGTCTCAATAATTGGCACAGGGAAGCCTTCACCTAAAGGACTTGCGGACGCACGTTCAATTGCAAAAAAATTGTCCGAAAATCAAATCATAGTTATCAGCGGACTTGCGGAAGGAATTGATACAGCAGCACATAGAACATCTATCGATGGTGGAGGAAGAACTATCGCGGTACTTGGAACTCCCTTAAACAAGGTATACCCACACCAAAACTCTGAGCTTCAACAAGAGATCATGCAAAACCACCTTGCAATTTCATAGTTTCCAGTAGGATACCCAATAACTCGAAAAAACTTTGCAATCAGAAATAGAACCATGGCTTTAATCTCTGATGCGTCAATAATTGTTGAGGCTGGAGACTCGAGTGGTTTATTACATCAAGGTTGGGAAACCCTCCGGCTGGGGAGACCATTGTTTATTTGGAAATCTCTCCTGAATGATCCCAAATTGGATTGGCCAAAAACCATGATGGAGTATGGAGCAATAGAACTTGATGACCCAATGGATGTGTTGGAGGGTATACCGTCACATCTTAAGATGATTGATTTATTCCAGTAATTTGTTATGCGCCTTACTGAACTTGAATTTGGTTCTTTTTTGACATATTCGCCACATGGGAATTCAGAGACCGAACTACGTTCTAAAACTGCAATGTCGGATCTCAAGAATGATAAATACATCACGTTGAATTCAAAACAAATTCTGATGTCGAAATACCTTGCAGAAGGAATTAAGAAACATCTTAACGCACTCCCTTTTGCTGAATATTTGAGTAAACCCTATTTTAATCCCCCCTCCAAAAAGTTCTTTGTCAAAATCAAACACTATTTGGGTTCCACACCGTCTTGCAAGCGCCTTAGTTAATGAAGGTCTTGGAAGAGATGTCAAGTCATTACTACAACGTGAAAAAACAATTGCTAAATCATCAACGAGTTTACCTGAAAACAGACCAAAAGCTATTGATCATTACAATTCTATGACGGTTAAAGAAACACTAGATGATCCTAAAGATATTCTTTTAGTGGACGATGTCATAACACGTGGTGCTACTCTTCTTGGTGTCGTAGTTATTACTGCAATATACAAGAATAAATAGTCACACTAATAGGATGACTATTTATATTAGTTACACTATTAGGATGACTATCTAGGCGAGAAAATGCAGTGGATACCATCGTGGCTGGCAAAATCGTATGCAGTGCTTTACTCAGAGAAAGGCAAAGAATGGTTTGACTTTGAAGAAGCAAGAAAAATACTCCAGATAGAGGAAACGAAGCCTCTTTCAAGAAGACTTACGCAACTTGAAGAATCTGGATTTCTGATTGCAAAAAGGGATGCAATAGACAGAAGGAAAAAGTATTTCAGAGCTCTGAATCCTAATGACGTATTTTTTGCATATGGTATAGTATCGCTCTCACAAACCAAAGACGTTATGCAACGTCTAACTATGGGAGCAAAAAAAATTATTTTTGTTATTGGAGACGCATATGCAGCATACGTTCATAGTGGATATTCAGTGCCGGGAAAAATCGATATTTATGTCAAGAATGAGGATCTGGATAGGTGCATATCCCTCCTTTCCGACAAATCCACTTCTGTTTCTATTGACGATGTGTTGGCTGAAAAAATCAGGCAAACAAATTTCCATGTCCATTCATCGCTTACTGAAGAAATGATAGAGGATTCTGTGATCGTAGAAGGAATAAGGTATGAATCCCCCGAAAGTCTCATAATAAATGGATTGAAAGAACAGTCGGATTTCTCCCTTATAGATTCCTTTTCAGTATTGATTAAGAAAAAGAAAGACGTTGATTTCAATAAGATTTTGAAAATTGTGAAGACCGAGATGCTGGAGAGGGAATTTGGAGCATCTTTAGAATTGTTAAATCACGAAGCCAAGAAAAAACTCTTTAGCGACGAAATAATACGGAAGATACGTTCAAAAGCCAATTTAACGAGAGAAAAAACTTTCCCAAAGCACAAAACAGAAAGCAATGATTATCCCCATATAGGAGAAAAATGGAACCTCCAGATTACTTTACCAAGGGCTTTTGTATCCAAGATTATTACTGATTTGGTGAGATGAATGGCTAACCCGAAACCAGAAGATGTCGAGCGCGAGAGCCTAAAAGACCTCAAAATCATTGTAGAAAAGGCAAAGGAGTGGAATGTTGAGACGGTGGTAATAGGAGGCTATGCTGTAAGGGCGTTTACCAATGCCTACAGGCATACAAAAGACATCGATATGGCTGTGGCAAGGGAGGAAAAAGGAAGATTTGCTGCCCTTCTTAAAGACCTGTACTATAAGCCAAGAGATACTGAATTTGGCTTTGCGGCAAGCAAAAAATTTGATTCGGACTTTATCGACGTGCACATCAGTGTTGGAAAAATAGATGATATCTCTACAGGTCATTCTTATCCCATTACCAAGCAGTTGTTCGATGAAAAGAACGATTTGCTGGTGCGGTCTAGATACGATGCCAACAGAAAGTTTGATACGACTGCACCAATAGTTGATTTGAATACTCTGATAATATTGAAATTAATTCCAAAAGGCAGGCCTGAAAAGGATGCCATTGATATCATTTCATTGATTTTTGATCAGCAGCAAAGAATAGACATTTCAAAAATCGTAAAACAGTGCAAAGAAACAGGGCTTATCGATCACATACGGTCTCAGATTCAAGAATTCGCCAAAAAGGTAAACAATGGTGAAGTGGACAAAATTTGGGCCAATATTGCCGGTGCAAGAATGTCTGGTGTTCAAAGACGCAATATTCAGAAATTTCTGCGAGAATTGGACAACAGTTTGCGAAATTAAGGTACTTGAACCCAGTTGGGTCTGAAAACCGTCTGGCCCACCATCTTTTGGGTATGAGTCCTACTTATCTTTGCGAATTCAATATTTCATTATGAATCAATCAAAGTTTCTTTTTCAAGTCTTTTGACATCTAACTCCGTTGCAAAAACGTCTGCCGCGTTAATTATGGTATACGGTGAGCCCGTATCAATCAGAAATTTTATTGTTTTTCTTCTCCTAAATTTTTTGACTCAACAAAAGCAATCACAAACGGAGCGTCAAAATGGTCCGCGTCGTAATAACCACTGATCTGCATCATCTATATCGAGACAGCAATTTAGTGAAGCGTCTCTTGAAGCAATATATTCAACCGCTATGCCGCAAAACCTGCCGCCTAATTTCTTCTTCATTCTCCTGACAAGAGATTTGTAATTGCTTCCCGATGCCACACCTGCTGGTTTTCAACAGCGATCCACATGTCAGCGTAGTCTTTTTTTAGTCGTCGATAGTTTGATGTGATGTATTTTTCGTTGTCTTCCCTTTCAATCAGCCTTTTCAGCAATTTTCTTTCTGACATATTTTAATCATCAGTTTGTTAGTTGCCCTGTCTTCATTTGAGTTTTTGTCGGCATTGGTCAGCTTCCCTATAGTTTACGGTAAATTCCGTGTTGATGTTGCAGCTACAGTTTTGCGAATCAGCAGATCCTCTAATTTGGATAAGGATTCACCTTTTGAATAATTTGAGTTACTTGTAGAAAT
>SBBU01000062.1 GCA_005239585.1 Planctomycetaceae bacterium | reverse complement strand
GTCGAGAAACAGAGAGGTAATCGGGCGGCCTCAGAGACGTCCGAAAATCTAAACTTTTCTGCTGTCAAAAGTTGTTCCAAAAATGATTGACAGCACAGTGACTCAATCTCACGATATGATAGGGGGAGCAATTTAAGTACAGCCATTCGACCTGCAAGTGATTCGCCAACTTTTTCCATCAAGAGCAGGTTTTGTGAACCAGTCAGTAGATATTGACCGGATATATCGCGATGGTCATCGACCTTCTCTTTTATATAAGGTAAAAGGTGCGGTACGTATTGAACCTCGTCAAAGATTACGGGTGCGCTATTTAGCTCGATAAATCCACGAGGGTCTGTAGCAGCAGAAAGACGTGTATCAGGAGACTCAAGCGAGGTGTACCGGTAGTCAGGAAAGAGCCGTCTTAAAAGTGTTGTCTTGCCAGATTGTCTGGGACCCGTCAATAGCACGACGGGAAACTCTCCCGTTGCTCTCTTTAAAACACCCGTGATCTCCCGGTCTATAAAGTGTCCTCTCATGTAATGCAATTATGCATTCTGACTGCATAATTGCAAGGCGCACAATAGATGCGTAGAGGAAAAACCTCTTAAAAAACAAATGTAATTTTATAAAGAACTGACGGACGAAAGACGAGAATACTTGACAGGCGCAGCCTGTTCATCTATGAAAGCACCAAAAAGATTCTGTACTGAGGACCACCATTTACATTTTATCTAGTTTTTTTCTCAATCGTAACCCCATGCCTTTTGCACATTGGCTGCGACGGCGCTAACCGTGGTTTTCACGTATTCTTTCTTTGATTCGTCGAAAACAGAGCACTCGTCCTCATCTCCCAAGAGTTGTGCGACGGCCTTGGCAAAGCCATTTGCCTTGGCCTCTTCTGCCGTGACAAGCTGCCCAGTGCCCAAGCCGAATCTTCCCTTACGTCCACCTCCTCATCCTTCAACAACTCTGCAACTTGCTTTGCATACTCCACCGCCTTCATGTGTCCCAACATTTGCGTAGCATGTATTCTAACAACCTCATCCTCATCATTGAGCAACTTTGCAACCTCATTTGTATACTCCTTCGCCTTCATCCAACCCAGTGCCTCTAACCTACACATCCTCATCTTTGCATCCCTGTCCTTGAGGTCTTTCAAAGCTTTTTCGATCTTGGCTTGGCGGTCTTGATCCTGTTTTGATTGCATGTTAATACCTACAGTCCATCCTATCTAAATTATTCGTAGCATAAAACCCTACGGATAAACTGTGGAACTCTTGGTAGGGATAGAATATTTTAAAAGGGGTGGGTTATCAACAAGATTAGTTCAAACCAGTTGTCAGTCTGGAAGAGTGAAACCAATTTGGTCTTGATCCTTCTGCAACAAGTTTTTTCGTCTTGGTTTCTATATCCATAATATGAATCTCTTCCTTATTGGTAACTCCATTGAATGCAGTCATAATCACATATTTTCCGTCCGGACTGATAAGCTTCCAATACTCTGCCTCGCTGTCGATTGTTTTTGAATTTTTTCCATCCACGTCTGCCGTCCTCACTTTTAGCCCGGAACCAGTATCCACAAAGACAAGGACACCCCCCTCTTTTGTGAACCCGGGGTTGAAATATAAATTATCCTGAGCGGCATCAGATGTTATTTGCTTGACATTTTTTCCGTCGCTATCAACAACATATACATTTCCATCTGACATAAATGCGATCTTTTTACCGTCAAACCTATAAGCAGGACTCGTGCTTATAGCTGCTCCACTCGTCAATTGCTTGATATTTTTTCCCTCTAAATCCATCTCGTAAATCTGGCTCTCCTGTTGATTGGTCTCAGAATTTAGATATTTTTGGGCAAACACGATCTTCTTTCCGTCAGGACTGAATGCCGGGTCACAACTATCCCAGGTGCAAGTCAGTTTTTTCTCCACCTTTGTCTCTACATCTATAATGTAAATCTGTCTCCCAATCCATTTGCATGTGGAGGAATCATATTTCCATTCTTTGCTGACAGAATCATAGGGTCCAGATGAATATACAATCTTCTTCCCATCGGGGCTGAACGTTGGAAGGCTGACTAGAGTCTCTACCGGGGTAAGCCTTTCCTGATCAGAACCATCACCGTTCATAACCCAAATGTGGCGTTCTCGCACAAATGCGATCAGCCCATAGGTTCTAAGCTTGAATGATTTAATAGAAGCCTTGACTGCATCTGTGACATCCTTCCAAGCCGTCAGAGTCTGCTTCTTAACAAGTTCAACCCTTGCCTCACTATCGATAAACTTGTCTAGGTCCTTTTTCGCATCCTGACGCACCTTGATATCCGCATTAGAAAGCCTTTTCAGTATATCTTCAAGCTGCTGCTTGAGCTTTTCTTCAGTTTTTTCCTGACCAATATAGAGACCCCAGCTTGCGGTCAGGATCACAGGTAACAGCATTGCCTTTTTCATATTATCCCTTATATAGACGAAGTTAAAGCATACCTTCCGTTACAGTTTCTTTCATCTAACTGCATTGTTAAAATCGCTCCTATGCCCATTAAAATCAATTTGAAAGCCACCCCCACAAAGAAGAGTCTAGGACAGAACTTTCTCGTCAATTCAAAGGCCTTGGACACCATTTCAAAATATGCACATGGTAAGGTGATAGAGATTGGGACAGGATTAGGACATTTAACCTGCCACATTGCAAAAGAGGCCCAAGTCATTAGCCTTGAAATAGACCCGGTAATTTTTAGGGCGGCAAAAGAGAATCTCAAGTTAATAAAGAACATAGAACTAAT
>SBBU01000287.1 GCA_005239585.1 Planctomycetaceae bacterium | reverse complement strand
TATTTGTCATGATCTTGGAACCTGATAGCAAACTGTGAATCGTCTCTTGAGCTATCCCCTATCTTCCATAGGGTTTCAACCTTGTCTTGCGGCATTTGGGCCTCCTTTGTAGGATGCGGAATGGTTAGTAAGGCAATGAATGTAACGCTAAATAGACGAAAAAGGTCATATCTAAATGGGCGAAGCTCTGGTTTCATTGTTAAAGACCGCTATCAAAATGCGATTCGGCAATGCCGAATCGCATCCCAGCCCTTGCGCAAAGGGCTGGGATGCCTAAAGGCTCATTTTGATAGGCGGCCTAAATGAGTATCTTAATATATATGACATACGAGTAAAGTTCTACAGCATAACTTTCTAATGTATGCTGTAAAATCGAAGGCGAGTGATCTGCTCTGAAACTGTACTACTTGAAAGGTAAATTAGGACGAAACCTGGAAATAGTATGAGATAAAATAGATGCAAAGATGTGTGAATCGAAGGATTAAACCTCTATCTTAGTTTTAAGGTGGAGAGTGCGAGGACGCAGACGACTAGGGCCAGGATCCAGAAGCGAGTTGTGATCTTGGCTTCATGAATGCCTTTGAATTGATAGGAGTGGTGGAGCGGGGCAATCCTGAAAAGGCGCTTGCCGGTTAGCTTATATATGAGCACCTGAAGAAAACTTGAGAGCGCCTCTAGCATAAAGACTGCACCAACCATTATTACCAGTAGTTCTTGTCTGGCGAAAGATGCTATTATTCCTAGGGTGCCCCCGAGCGCTAATGAGCCGCAGTCACCCATAAATATCTGGGCCGGATAGGCGTTGAACCAGAGAAAGCCCAAGCAAGCGCCCACCATTGCACCACATACAATTGTAAGCTCAGAGGCTGTAAGTATGTGTGGCAGGCCTAGATGCTGACTGAAATCAATTCGGCTGACGATGTAACAAATTATCGCGCAGGCAAATGCAGCAATCGTGAAACACCCAGTAGCAAGCCCATCAAGCCCATCAGTTATGTTCACTGCATTAGATGTGCCTACAGTCATAATCATGATTATCAGTACAATCGCTGCGCCAAGTTCGATATGTCCATCAAATGGAAGAAAGAGCTTTGTGCCATTTTGTGGATCTTGAGCGATTAGAACATGCGAGGCTGCAAAGGCAGCGGCGTATCCTACAATGATCTGAAGTATGAGTTTAGCAGATACTGAGAGTCCTTTTCCTTTGCGGAGTTTCATCATGTCATCAATGAGGCCGATTGCTCCCATGGAAATGAGGACAAATAGAACGACAAGTACTGCGGGGTTTTTGAAATCGGCAAATAGCAGGCATGAAATTGCAATTGAAAGCACTACAAGAATACCCCCCATGGTCGGAGTATTTTTCTTGTGGGCCACCAGCTTGTCTAGAACTTGAGAATCGCCTTTTTCGTGTGATTCTACTGCACCTTTTTTACTGAGGAGTTTTATGAGCCACGGGAATCCTATCACGCAAATTACGAATGATAGGACTGCACCAAGTGCAGCCCGAAAAGTGATGGCAGATTCACCAAATAATTGTACTAGCATTAAGGTCTAATCCTGCACAAAGTACACCCACTCCCTAGAGAAAAAACTATTCTATGTTAACTTTTGCGAGTTCGACATCTTTAATTAGTATAGATTCTATCTGCATAACTCTCGAACCCTTGAGCAGTACACTATCACCTTTCTTAACTATTCCCCAGAATGTTTCCTTTGCGTCTTCGATGTTTTCGAAGATAGAGACCTTTTTATCTTTGATGAGATTAGCAATGGAATTAACATGAGTACCAACAAGTATTACAGTGGTTATGGATGGGAGACCGTTTATTATTGTGGCTATATTTTCGTGATATTTGACTGTTTCCTGTCCAAGCTCAGCCATATCTCCAAAGATGACAGTCTTGGTTCCATTTGATGGTATTGATTCAAACTCGATAAGTGCGTTGCATGCTGAGACGGGATTAGAGTTGTAGGCGTCGTTGTAGAATACTACACCGTCGATTTCAGACTTTTGCATCCTCATGGGGACCGTATTGAATGTCTCAAGCCGTTCAGCGCAGTCTTTTAATCGTAGTCCTAGTCCTGTGCAGACAGCTGTGCTTACAAGTGCGTTTGTTATATTCCAAGTACCATACATGTAAAGGGTAAAGTGGACGCCTTTTACTCCAAAGCTGATTTTGCCCGGTTTTTTCTCAATCCAGCTGGGATGTAAATCTGCACCTTTGGATAGTGATACTGTGACAATTTTTCTTGCCGGCAATTTCTCCGGCTTTGGTGAATCATTGTTGATTACAGCAAACCCGGCCCCTTTGAGATAATTTAGTAGCGAATATTTCTCCTGAACTATGTTTTGGATGGAACCGAATCCTTCAAGATGAGATGGGCCTATGCTTGTTATACAGGCGATATCGGGATAGGCAATCTCAGCCAGTCTTGCTATCTCACCCATGGCATTTGAACCCAATTCAAGTACAAGGTGTCTAGTTTCGTATGTTGCAGACAAAATTGTAAGCGGGAGCCCCACAAAATTGTTATAACTATTTTTCGCTTTAACTGTGTCAGTGCCAAGAATGTGCGCAATCATATCTTTTGTGGTTGTCTTTCCGTTACTGCCTGTGACTGCTATTACACGCGCATCAAGAGACATTCTATACGCCTGTGCCAAGTCGCAGAATGCCTTGAGTGTGTCTTTCACTACAATGCAGGGCAGTGGGATAGGTTTATCTGTTACGCATGCCACAGCGCCATTTTTGGATGCATCGTTTATAAAATTATGCCCATCGAAATTCTTGCCCTTTAGTGCAAAGAAAAGGCTTCCCGGTGTCACAGTTCGTGAATCGGTAGCAATAGCTTTTATTTCGCAATCCTCGTATAATAAATTGCCGCCAATTATCTTTGCAATCTGCCTTAGTTTCATTTCTTGACCTCCAGCAGGGCCTTTTCCTTCAGCGCCTCTCTGGCGACGATTTTGTCATCAAAGTCGACCACTCTATCATTTAGGATCTGATAGTACTCATGTCCCTTTCCTGCGATAAGGACAATGTCACCTTCTTTCGCCATCATGATTGCTTGTCTAATAGCCTGGGCCCTATCTTCGCAAGCTACATATTTGGATTTGTTCTTTATTCCCTTTTCAATCTCGCGGATTATTTCCCTTGGTTCCTCAGAGCGAGGGTTATCAGAGGTAATTAGAAAGAATTCAGATAGTTCCTCTACTACCTGGCCCATTAGAGGTCGTTTTAATTTGTCTCTATCTCCGCCGCAGCCAAATACGGTTATCAAGCTGCCTTTGCATAGCGGTTTCAAAGAGAGCAGGGCGTTTCTAAGGGCCTCAGGGGTGTGTGCGTAATCCACAAAGACTGCGAAATCCTGACCAGAATCGACGCGTTCCAGACGGCCAGTGACACAAAGGGTCTTTTCAATCCCCTGTTTTATAGACTCTAGGTTATATCCCATCTTGTAGCAGACTGCGCTTGCTGCAAGGGAATTATAAACGTTGTGTAGTCCGATGAGTTTAGATTTTATTTCGAGCTCTTCGCCGTTATCGAACTGAATGGCAAATCTTGAGCCATGTATATCGAGTTTTATTATCCGCGATGAGCAGCATCCAGTTTTCAATCCATACCATGCGATCTTTCCTGAAGTAACTGATTCCATGTACTGGGATGCATCGTCATCAGCATTAAGCGCCACCACTGAATTCGATTTTACCAGTTTGAATAGGCGCGCCTTGGCATTTCTGTAGGCATTCATTGTCTTGTGATAGTCAAGATGATCTTGTGAAAGGTTTGTGAATACTGCGGCGGCAAATTTTATATCTTCTACTCTTCGCTGATCCAGGGAATGGGAAGAAGCCTCCATAACACATGATCTGCACCCGTTTTTATAGGCCCTGTATAAAAAATTATGAAGAAAAGTGGGGTCTGGTGTTGTGAGTTTAGCATCTGTGCGGCTCAACCCATCGAAAGTGAAAATTGTTCCCATTAGAGCAACCTTTTCAGTAGCAGATTCAAGTATCGATTTGATCAGGAGGCTTGTTGTGGTCTTGCCATTCGTGCCTGTCACTCCTATGACATTCATTTTATGAGAGGGGTGTTCGAAGAATCTTGAGCACAATTTTGAGTATGCAGTACGAGAATCTTTTGTAAGGATTACCGGGACTGTGGCCTCTAGGTTCACTTTTTTAGATGCTACAATGGCTACGGCTCCGCGTTTAATCGCGTCTTCACAAAAAGAATGGCCGTCTAATTTTGTGCCCTCGATTGCTACAAAGAGACACCCTGCAGATGCCTCTGATGAATTAGAGACTATGCCCGTTACGGTGACATCCTGATAGTTCAAGGCGTCTTCGTCCAGATCTCTTATTAGATGGCTTAGTTTCTTAGTTAACATAAGTTACCTCTCAATAAGTACATCATTGTAATTTGGCTTTTATTCGATTAAGAATTTTCCCTACGACAGGTGCAGCTACCTGACCGCCGTAATATTCGCCTTGAGGTTC
>SBBU01000244.1 GCA_005239585.1 Planctomycetaceae bacterium | reverse complement strand
GCTGTAAGTTCTGTGAGAAGCGCGCTCGAAGAGGGAATTGTTCCCGGCGGTGGCGTTGCTTACGTCCGTGCTGCCTTGAAGCTTGACAAATTTACTCTTACCGGAGATGAAAACTATGGCGTGCAGATCGTAAGAAAGGCGCTAGAAGCCCCTGCAAGACAGATTGCTGAAAACGCTGGACACGATGGTTCTATCATAGTCAGAAAAATACAAAATGAGAATGGAACACTTGGTTTTGACTGCCTACGCGAGGAATTTACGGACCTTGTCAAGGCGGGAATTGTTGATTCAGCAAAGGTCGCCAGCCATGCAATACTCAACGGGGCAAGCGTTGCTTCCCTGCTTTTAACCACCGAAGCTATGGTTAGCGAGATCAAAGAAAAGAAGGAGAAAACGAAATCACAACCATATTAATTTCTTGGAGGATGACAAATGAAACTAAAACCTTTAGAAGATAGACTAGTTGTAATGCCACTCGAGACTGAGGATAAGACCTCTGGTGGTATTGTTCTGCCAGATACTGCAAAGGAAAAACCCACAAAAGGTAAAGTTATCAGCGTGGGGCCCGGTAGATTGCTAAAAACAGGTGAGCGAGTCCCCCTACCAGTAAAATCTGGCGACACAATTTTATTCAGCAAGTATGCAGGTAACGATGTAAAAATTGGCAGCATAGAGTACAAGATATTAACGGAGTCAGAAATACTCGCAATAGTAGAGTGAAAATCCGTAAAGGCGAGCTTTAAGGAGTAGAAAATGACAAAGCAACTTATTTATGATGACTTGGCTAGGACACAATTGATGGAAGGGATAAAAAAACTTTCGGGAGCGGTCCGAGTCACGCTCGGCCCAAGCGGACGCAATGTCATCCTTGAAAAAAAGTTTGGTTCGCCACAGGCTACAAAAGATGGAGTTACAGTATCAAAAGAGATCGAACTAGATCAACCATTCGAAAATTGCGGTGCAAAACTTGCCCATGCCGCAGCAGACAAGACAAATGATGTCGCAGGTGACGGCACAACTACAGCGGCTATCTTTGTAGAGGCACTTTACAAGGAAGGACTAAGGTACCTTGCAGCTGGCTACAAGCCGGCGGGACTACGAAAAGGCATGGAAGTGGCAACCCAAGCCGCAGTTGAAACAATCAAAAAAATGGCCATTCCCGTCAAGAGCAAGGCTGACTATTATAATGTAGCTCTTGTTGCAAGCCATTATGACAAAGAGGTAGCTGAGATCGTGTCAAGTTCAATAGATCGAGTTGGAAAAGATGGAGTAATTACTATAGAAGAAAGTAAAGGATTTGATACAACAGTAGAGCAAATAGACGGCATGCAATTCGACAAGGGTTTCATCTCCCCCTATTTCATAACCAAACCAGACTCAATGACAGCAGAATATGAAGACTGCTATATTCTTCTGACAGATAAAAAAGTCACAAATGTGAAGGAGATCGTGCCTATCCTTGAACAGGTGGCTCAAATTGGTTCAGCAATGCTCCTAGTCGCGGAAGAAGTGGAAGGGGAGGCCCTTACTACCATGGTAGTAAATAAGCTACGAGGATCTCTTAAGGTAGCTGCTGTAAAAGCCCCTGCCTTTGGCGATAGGCGAAAAGCCATATTACAAGACATCGCCACACTAACTGGCGGACAAGTAGTATCAGATGAGCTGGGCCTCGAACTTGAAAAATTGAAGCTCAAAGACCTTGGCAGAGCCAAGAAAGTCCAGATTGAAAAAGAAAAGACAACAATAATTGGCGGTGCCGGTTCCAAAAAACAGATAGAAGACAGGGTCAAAGAACTCAGGACACTGATCTCAAAAACAACTTCAGATTATGACCGAGAAAAATATGAAGAGCGGCTCGGCAAGCTCCTCGGTGGAGTATCAATAATCAAAGTTGGGTCACCAACTGACTCGGAAATGAAGGAAAGAAAGGCACGCGTTGAGGATGCTGTTCGCGCTGTTAAAGCTGCCGCCGATGAAGGCATCGGTCCAGGCGGCGGTACAGCATTTATTAGGGCTCAAAAGGCAATTCATGCATTAAAGCTCGCTGATGACGAAAAGGCAGGCGCAAAGATTGTTGCCAAGGCCCTAGAAGCCCCACTTTACAGCATAGCAATGAACGCCGGCTATGATCCTTCTATCATAGTCGAGGATGCCAAGTCAAAAGAGGGAAATGAAGGTTTTGACGCGACAGATGGTGAGTTTAAAGATATGGTAAAGAACGGAATCGTCGACGCAACCAAGGTTCAACGCACAGCGCTTCAGAACAGCTCTAGCATCGTAAGTCTGCTTGTTACTTCAAGAACTGTCATAACAGAATACAAGGAAGAAGGAGAAAAACAGCTCAAAGGCACAGTCAAATAAACATTTGAAAAATTTTTTTCAACATTGATACTAAACAATTGAACCACCCTTCATCTTATCATAAAATCTCAAGTAACTGCTATGGACTATTATGAACTGCTAGGTGTAGATAGAAACGCATCAGACGAAGAGGTAAAGGCTGCATTTAGAAAACAGGCCTACAAATATCATCCTGACAGGAATCCAAACAACAAAGAGGCAGAGGAAAAATTCAAGCAGATATCCCAGGCCTATGAGGCATTGAGTGATCCAGAGAAACGCAGGTTATATGACATGTATGGCAAGGATGGGCTTTCAGGGCACACACAGACAGATTTCTCAGGTGCAAGTGTAGAGGATATATTCGAGCACTTTAGCGACATCTTCTCCGGTGATTCTCTTTTTGATAATTTTTTTGGCGGAGGAGGGAAGAAACGCAGGATTAAAAGAGGGGTGAGCCTAAGGGTTCAGATTGAACTCGAACTTCAAGAGGTTGCATTTGGTTGCAATAAGGAAATAGAACTCTGGCGCCATGAGCTGTGTCCAAAATGCAGCGGCAGCGGAGCAAAAGCAGGTACAAAGCCAGTTGACTGCAACAAGTGTCACGGGAGTGGCGAACTATTTTCTAGTCAGGGCTTTTTCAGCATACGACAGGCTTGTCATCAATGCGACGGCAGAGGAAAAATTATAAAGGAGGCATGCAAAGAATGCGGAGGGCTGGGAATAGAGAGGCAAAAAAAGACGTTGAAAATCACCATACCAGCCGGTGTAGATACCGGAACACGTCTGAGAATAGATGGTGAAGGCGAACCATCTCCTTTTGGAGGTCCAAGAGGAGACCTTTTTTGTGACATTATAGTCAAGAATCATCCTCTCTTTGAGAGACGAGACTATGACCTAATTTGCAAGGTACCAATCTCTTTTGTCAATGCATGCTTGGGTGTAGAGCTTGATGTACCAACAATAGATGGTCAAAAGCGAAAATTACAGGTACCCAAAGGGACCCAGAGTGAGCAGGTCTTTCGCATCAAGGGTTTCGGTATACATTATCCTAACCGTAATGGCAGGGGAGACCTCTACGTGCAAGTTGCGATCTCGGTCCCTGTAAATCTTACTAAGAAACAGCAGGAGCTCCTGCAAGCTTTTGACAAGGAATCAAAATGACTCCTTACGGCCCAAATGTAGCATTTGTTTACATCGATGAGCTAGAGAAACTACGAAAACTGGCAACAGAGAGAGATGAATATCTTCTTACTGCAAAGAAAATCCAAGCAGAATTCATCAATTATCAAGATAGAGCCAGAACAGAAAAGAGTGACCTCTCGAAATTTGCCCTTGAAGGATTCTTGAAAGAGATTATAGTGATCAGAGACTATTTTCAATCCTCACTAGTAGGCATCAAAGACGAGAAATTGGCAGAGGGCATAAATCTTATCGAAAAAGAATTCATGAGAATACTGACCAAACACGGTGTTAGCGAGATAAAAGCCAAAGGTCAAAAGTTTGATCCTAACATCCATGAAGCAATTTCTATAGACGAAACAAATACCGCAGAAGAGAACACTGTAACAGAGGATCTCAAAATAGGTTATCTATTAAATGGCAGGGTTTTGAGACCAACAATGGTAAGAGTAGCAAAACCTAAATCAAAGAAAGATTTCCCCTCCCGCTAAATCTAGACTATTTTTTTGCGGAAGCAGTAAGTACCTTACTACCTGACAAGGCTACAATTGCCTGCGCAGAGCACAGGTACTCAGATTGCGGCTTTCCCTTGTTGTGCAACCATCCCCCATCAGTAAACTGCAATCCAATAAGGTAGTTCCTAATTATTTCCTGGCACTCGGCAGGTGTCCTCGGTTTTGCCTTTTTGTCTGAAGGATCCCTCCAAGTTATCTGTGCGTCTTTTGGGATATAGTGAAGCGCTTGAGAGACCCAAAAGTGCCCATAATAAAAATACCACGGAGCGATACCTCCTAAGGTAGGCTCGTGTCCCTTGCACTTCTCCCATGCCTTTTCTATTGAATCTCGGTGCTGAAAGAAATTGCCTATTGTACGTACTAGATTTTCCTGACTGCTCTCGCCTGCAAAAAACATTGCCAATTCGCAAGGAGTATTCCGTGCACATGAGCCTTTTTCACTCCCTCCTGAATAGTCAGAATAAATAGGACTAGATGATCTCTTACTTTTCAAGTAGGACATTGCCTTTGAAATTACATCCTTTGATACATCGAATCCTGCCTGTTTTGCCTGTAATAGAGCCATCAAACAAGGAGCCGTTAGAAAAGTAGCAGATATTACCTGTTTATGATAACCCCATCCATTACCCGTTTGGCTCTTCTCCACGTACTTGATCAAATTCTTGATCTGCTCCTTCATCTTGTCATCTGGTTTTTCCAAATAGATTGGCACCAAGGCCAACAACATGAGAGGGGCATCCCAGACTATTCCTTCCTGCGCCGCCTTGGCAAGATCAGAAATATCACACTCTACAAGGTATTTTTTGGCATCATCAACAATATTTTTGAGTGAAAATGCCTCCGGACCACCTCCTCTCTTTTTTACGATTTCATGGATTTCCTTGAGATGATCCAGAAGAATCTGTTCCTTTTCTTTTTTTATAGCCGTTTCAATCT
>SBBU01000095.1 GCA_005239585.1 Planctomycetaceae bacterium | reverse complement strand
GACTCTGATGGGTGTATCTTTATAATCATTTTCTGTAAGGATAGCTGCTTAAGGACTTCCATAACTGCGAGAATAAAATCTTCGGCGTACGTTAACGGTGCATCGGCTATTCCTAAGGCTGTATTGGTTGTGAGTATTAGTATCTTTTCGGGCTTTGCAGGCTGGACAGAAGAGGGTCGTGGCGAGCAGTAAGCATCGAACGCAGGGGCTCCAGTTACTATTAGCTTGCGCGAATCAATGCCTTTTTCAGTACACTGAGATTTTACAAACTCCGACCAGACGGCCGAGTAGTCCGCTAGCTTTTTGTCGTTATCCAAAAATGGGCCGAGTATACCATGCTGTACCACGACTGAGGGAACGCCACGCCTCTTTGCCACGAGTACAGCGAGCCTCTGGTATGGCGTAGCATCGTTGTTCACGACTACCGCGCAAACTTGGTTTTCTTTGAATGCACATAAATAATATTCGGCGGCAGAGGCATACTCAGAAAACCGCCGGTTTACGACCTCATTTAGGATCGGCTCTATAACATTGCGGATATTAACACCCTCGAACAGGAAAAACGAATCGTTCATCTGCAGCTTAGCGTGTTGCCAGTTTTTAATAATTCTTGAAACGTCGGCCCTGTAAAGAGAAATGGCCGGTATGAAATGAGCGTCGGGGCGGAACAGGATCTGCCTAAGAAGATACGATGGAGGAGCCGATCTTAGATCGATTAACAAATTATGATACGATTTTCTTTTCAACCATTCCCTCAAAACTGGCGTAATCTGAGGATTCTTAGTGTGCAGAAGTATTGAAGGTTTTCTACTGGCAGGTTTCTTAAATAATACTATCTTATTCAGGACAAAAGCAGCGAGTGAGCTCCAGAACGACCTTCGCACTTGGCTGAATGTGCTGAATCTATAGTCTAGTATGTTTCTTACATTGCTAGAGCCCAGACCGTTGGATTTTAATCTATAGTGAGCACTGATTGCATTTATAATCCGGGCGATATCCGAATTGTTTGCTGCGTCATGGTAGACTTGGAGCGGCGAGTACTTCTCCATGGCCCTACAGATGGCTAGTGTGAATCTTAGTACAAGATTTATGTGGATTATAAGATCATATTCGCATAGCGAGCCAAGAGAAATATTTCTGAAAACAGTCAAGTCCTTTCCATTAATTTTGTACCAGTTCCAAGCGATCCTTGCCGCTTCTAGATTTATTCTAGAGCAGTCATCCGTTGAGATGCATTCGTCTAAGCTCGCGTTCTGTAGTCCGCGCCCCCTTAACTTTTGTCCTAGAGGCCAATAAAACCAAAGGTGCAAAGCATCGCTCAAATGAAATATCCTCGAGTTTGCGATATCCGTTGAGAGACAAATATTCATCTTAGCCTATGATATTCAGTCGGCCAATTTCTGGTTTCACAGACCTGTCCAGCAAGATGGGTTGAGGAGCAAGTCGTCTTGGAGTGCTAACTTGTATATTTTGTCAAGTAAGATCGTGGAGATAGGGCCCTTTTCGATGGCCTTTAATGCCTCCTCTAATTCTTTAACTGTACGTGGACCAGCAAGAACTGTCGAGACTTGTGGGGAGGAAAGGCAAAACCGCAAGGCAATTGAGGGTAGTTGCCTCCATGAAATACCTAGTGTCTTATTTGCCATTTTCGCGGCCAGCTTGAGATCAGTGAGACCTTCTGGTAGGTGTCTAGCCTTCACAGAAAGTGCCCCTTTAAGTAAACCGGACCTAGTCATGATTCCTACTTTTGCCCTGAATGCAGCAGGAAACACCTCTTTTGACATCCTTTGGTCGAGTATGTTATAAGCTACCTGCACCACATCTAGATTGATCTCGATTGCCGCAAGTGCATTATCCTCACCGTAGACCGAGGCGCCTATGAAACGTACGTATCCTCTCTTACGCATTACTGACAGGTACTCAACAATATCAGTCTCCAGAAGTACTTTTCGTGTCGCATTGTGTATTTGTACAATGTCCAACACGTCTCGTTTTAGTAACCGTAGGCTTTTTTGTATGCTTTGGGATATCCTGGCCATTTTCACGATTCCGCTTTGTAGATTTACTTTTGTGGCCAGGATACAATCCTTTCTTTTTACGAGCGCTTTGCCCAGGACTTTTTCAGCGTCACCATATGATGGCGCGCTGTCGAATAAATTGATCCCTCTGTCGGCAGCTCTTTGTACAAGATTAATTGCTTCTTTTTCATCTGGTCTACCGAAATTGCCAGGCACGTATATACCATAGTCCATCCCCAGAGAGGCTGTACCCAAAGAGAGGGCTGAAACTTTTAGCCCGGTTTTTCCCAGAGTCCTGTAGATTATGTTCAAGAAACACCGCCAAGATCACGCTGTCTCAAAGGGGCCATCGGTTGATAATATATGCTGGATCGAAATCTATAACACAACCAGAGACGGCCTTCCCACCTCCCTCTGCCAGCCAGAGGATAAACTTTGCTACACATTCAGAGTCAATTAATTTAGAAGAGGGTGTTTTTGATTTTACAGCCTCTAACAGTTGAGGATTACTACCCGTGGATTTCATTAATCCTTCCAAGTGTCCTAATCTAATACAGTGGGTTGATATCCCGTATTTACCCCATTCTACTGCGAGAACTCTTGTGAGTGCCTCTAAACCTGATTTAGCAGCAGCATAGGCTAAGCGGCCGGGATAAGGATGTGTTGTCATTATTGAAGAAATAGTTACAAAAATAGCATTACCGCTTCTCTTCATTGCAGGAAAAGCAGCCTTCGCAAACAGGTAGGCACCTCTTAAATTAACGTTTAGCACAGAATCCCAGTCAGTTTCCTTTAAATTTTCCGCAAGTTCTATCTTATTAATACCAGGGAGATAGATCGCTGCGTCAATCTGCTCGGGTAAGTTTTTATATGAACCGGAATCAGTTGCGTCAGGGTGATCAGGCCTCTGCCATAGCGGGTCCACATAGAATCCCTCATCCGAAAGTATCTTACATATAGCGCGTCCCAGATTACCTGTTGCTCCTATTACTACCGAATTTCTTAAATTTTTTCCCATTCTTTCTTTTTAACAACATATGCCCATACATAAGAGACCCTTACCCCGGGCTCTCCTACTACAGCATGATATCCCATGGGAATAGTCGAGAAAGTTTTGTCAAAAACAGGCCAAACTGAATCTGCTGTGGAGCCATCACACCACATACCACGGCCGGTTTGCAAGGCTCTTTGTGATCCGCCCTCAAGAATATAGAAGAAAACTTCCTCAAAGCCAGGCTCAGGTCTTAATTCAAAGTTGTGCGGTAAGCTGGACCACGTTCCTATACTGCAGTGTCTTGTAATACCTAATCTTAGAGTAGGTGCAGGGCCATCTGGTTTCAGATAGTGATAGACATCCCTTTGTGTGTTACCCTCACCCACTACTAGATGATGGCAATCAGGGCTGGCAATTACGCTTTGCTTGCCTTCGAACTCAAAAACAACTTGATGAATTTCATTATTGTTAAGAATAACTTGTGCTCGTTCAGTGTTTACTTCATACACTAGCCTATT
>SBBU01000338.1 GCA_005239585.1 Planctomycetaceae bacterium | reverse complement strand
ATAAAAAAGGCAGCTTAGAGATGGCGCTACAAAACTTTCTCCTGCATATTTTTAATCTTAGACCACTCTATCTCCGCTTAAAAACTGCTGACACGTGAGTTGTTGTTAGAGCATGGCCCTTCAGGATGGTCTATTTCCAGACTGATCCGTCTGGAAAACTATAGGCCTCCAGCGAGTCAGGTTTGATCGTGATGCTGTAACCGGGTTGTGTGGGGACTAGATAGTGCCCATTGCGAATCACGACAGGGTCAAGGAAATGCTCGTGCAGGTGATCCACGTATTCGATTACACGGTCTTCCATAGATCCCGAGACACAAATATAATCAAAGATTGAAAGGTGTTGCACGTATTCACACAGGCCCACGCCGCCGGCGTGGGGGCATACAGGGAGACCGAACTTTGCTGCCATTAGCAGTACTGCAAGGACCTCGTTGACTCCGCCAAGGCGGCATGCATCAACTTGGCAGATCTGAATTGCGCCGGCCTGCATAAACTGTTTGAACATGATGCGGTTGGCGCAGTGTTCTCCTGAGGCTACTTTGATTGGACTGATCGCCTTTGCTATAGCAGCATGGCCGAGGATGTCGTCAGGGCTTGTGGGTTCTTCGATCCACCACGGATTGAATTCTGCAAGCTGTTTCATATTTATAATTGCTTCATCTATTCCCCAGCGCTGGTTTGCATCGAGCATCATTTTTTTCTCCTGCCCGATTATGCGGCGCACTAGTGATACACGTCGAATGTCCTCTTCTATGCTGGCGCCGACTTTGACTTTAAAATGAGACCAACCCTCTGCTATTGCTGCCCGGCACAACCGAGTCACTTGATCGTCAGAGTATCCCAGCCACCCTACAGAGGTGTTGTATCCGGGATAGCCATTCTGACGTAACTCTGCCTCACGCGTCTTGCGGGTAGGCTCATTATGCTTTAATATCTCAAGTGCGTCTTGGGGCGTTAGGGCATCAGTTATGTAACGAAAGTCGATGCATGCAACGATCTGCTCCGGGGTCATATCGGCCAGCAGCTTCCAGAGTGGTTTGCGTTCTGATTTCGCGTAGAGGTCCCAAACAGAGTTTACAACTGCGGCAGTTGCAAGATGAATCACTCCTTTCTCTGGCCCAAGCCAGCGAAGCTGAGAATCGCTGGTCAACCGGCGCCAGAATCTGCTCATGTTCGAAGTAATTGATTCAAGGGTATTACCAACAACTAGCGGCTTTAACGCATGGACCGCAGAGACACAGAGCTCGTTGCCCCGTCCTATGGTAAAGGTCAGGCCATCTCCTTCTAATTCACCATCAGTTTTGAGTATTATGTATGTTGCGGAATAATCTCCATCAGGATGCATGGCATCCGAACCTGATAGAGTCCTTGACGTGGGAAAACGCAAGTCTATGACATCTAGATCGACAATCTTGAGACTCAAAGTAATCAGATTATAAAAGGCAGATTTTCCCTTGTAAAGTCTATGATGTTCTGGTAATAAAGATATATAATAATTTGACAGAAATTTTGAGCGATGTATAATAAAGTCTTGCTGATTGCCCATAGTAATGGGCTGGGAGAGGGAGATCAACTCCTATGGAAACTATAAGGAAGATAGAGGCGATACTTTTTGTCTCTGCTGAGCCAGTCTCTGCGGAACGGCTTGCAGAGATAATCTCTGAGCCAAAAGAAGCAGTTGAACAGGCGCTCGCGGCGCTTGAGAAAGAATGTGAAACCAGGTCTTTTAACCTCGCGAGAGTGGCTGGGGGATGTCAGCTCTTGACTCGTCCTGAATACGCTGATATCATTCGTGCGTTTGTGAGACAAGTTTCCAAGCGAAAATTATCGCAGGCCGCAATGGAGACACTTTCTATAATTGCCTACAAACAACCGGTGAAGAGGCAGGAGATAGAGTCGATAAGGGGGGTCAATTCCGGGGAAATTATCAGGGCTCTCCTTGAAGCAGAGCTTATAAAAATTGCCGGGCGGGAAAATGCACCCGGTCAGCCGATGTTATATTCCACTACTGAAAAATTCATGGAGGTTTGTGGGATTAATTCTGTAAATGACCTGCCAAAACCGGCTGAGATAGAGGAGCCAGTGAATCAGTGACAACTGAATCACAGAAAAAAAGATGAAACTAGAAAAATTTGTCAAGAAGCACACAAAGACGATAATGCTCGTTATAGTTGTAGTCATGGCATTCTCTCTGGTCTTTACTTACAACATTGGGTCGAGCGGTGATAGTGACAGAGGTGAGGAAATCGAGGGCACATTCACAATTGATGGGAAGCAGATAAACGTGACAAAGACAGAGTTTTATGACGTATATCAACTTGTAAATTTGTACATGTCCCTGCGATTTCTTGCGCATTGCGCAAATTCTGGCCGTTATGCCGGGCCGTTAAATGTAGGTGATGAGCCTTTAGACCCGCGAGGACATAGACTTGGGATTGTAGAATCAGCGTCCAGTTCTCAGGTAACTAAATGGTTCTTCAAAAATCTAGAATCTCTCAGGTCTCGATTTATGGGCTTAAAACGTGGGCAAGATATACTTATGTTTCCTTATGGAATTAGCATCGTTGATCTTGATGATTCTAAGCAGAGGGAAGTAATCGCATGGGAAACAATCATAATGAAGCATGCGGCTCAACAAGCGGGGATAACTGTTTCAGTTGATGAAATAGCAAAATTCAGATCTGAAAGAATTATGGCGGGTGGACGTAGTGGAGGGGGTGGAATTGTCGATATGAACACTTTATTAAAGGAGAGATCCCCAAGTTTTCTGGATCCCAAGTCAGCCGAAGTCCGGGTCAATGAAGCTATTTACAACACCTTGTTAATAACCAAGTTTCTAGAGAGCTTGACTGAATTCAAGTTTCCTGCAGTCTCAGCAGTATATGACAGCTTTTACAGTGAATTCTATGCCAGAAAGCAATACAAATTCACACTGATAAATCCCAAGGAACTCGCAATGGAAATAAGAGAACCATCAAGCGCGGAGATGTTTAAATTTTATGAGCAAAATAAGGAGAGGTTAAAATCGGAGGAAAGGGTTGTCCTCTATTATATAGCCGCGTTCTATGACAAGAATAAAAAACTAGCCCCGGTGCCAACCGAGCAAGAGGCAGAGGATTATTATAACAAAAACAAAAAGGACGAGTTTAAGATTGAAGGTCAGGAAGAAAAATACAAAGAATTTAAGGAAGTAAAGGATCAGATCATTGAAAAGCTGCATAAAAAGGCGATAAAAGAGAAACTTTTTGGGGCAATGTACGATGAGGTAAAGGCAAAGATAACTCAAGCGATCGACAAGCTTCCAAAACCTACCGAGCAAGAGGCAGAGGAGTACTACAATAAAAACAAGGAACAATTCAGGATAGTTGGTCAACCGGGCAGATACAAAGAATTCAAGGATGTGAAAGACCAAATCGTTGAGAAGCTCTATAAAGAGAAACAGAAAGATCCACAGGAAGTTGGAAGGATTGCAAGCAAAGTAGTTACAGAAATAAATGATGGTAAAAAATACGAGCTGAAATTTGATGTTACCCGACCATTGACACTCTCGAACTATGAAGAACTTGAAAAGGAGGAGATGGGTAAGGACTCGAAATTAAAGGAGATACTCAACAGGGACCCTGACTGGAAGATCCCGGTAGGCGAGATGTCAGGAGTTGCCGAGTCGGAAAAGGCAAGCATCTTTTACATTATGGATAAGCGAGAGGAGCGAAAGCCGTTAGGACCCTCTTCACCTCGTACAAGGGAATATGTAAAAAGACATTTGTTGGAACAAAAGCTGTGGCAAAGGGCGGACACTAAGGCTAAAGATATTGCTAAGGAAATAAACACAAATGGACCACTAGCGAGACCTGATAATGCTCGTTTTTATGCGACTGATTATATAGACCCGCTATCGCAGGAAGATAGACCAAGAGACAGACGCATGGATCCGGGAGGAGGGATAAAACTAAAAGATGCTTCTACAACATATGATAAGGTTAAAGAACTCACGCTTGATAAAACAAGAGCGAAAAGTTTTGCAGTTCAATCAACCACTCAAACAGTTTATCAGGTGGTGATCTATTTGGATGATATTTACTATCCTTCAGGTGAGAAGGAAATAGATGATAGAATCACACAGGAAAGGAAGGAAAAGATATCTGAAGAAAGATTGAGAAAGATGGAGGAGGAAAGGAGTCGTCTCACCAAGCAGAATGTGGAAATGCTGGTGAAATCTAAAAAATAAACCCCGCACTTTCCACGGGGTATTGTACTCTGTGGAGAGGAAAAGAGGGTAACGATCCCTGGTAATCCGCTTTGGCGGAACTGGGTATCTAAAGTGCGGGGTAAACATCTTTTTTTTGGAGGGGGAAATGTCAACTAGAACTAAACTCAATTTCGTTTTGTCAATACTTGTATTGACAATGCTCTCAGTTGCGGCCCAGACTAGTCAACCCGATCAGGAGAAGAAAACAGATCAGTCTGACAAAAAAGTCTCTTCAACGCAGCAAGAGACCAAGTTTCCTTTCAAGGGACAGGTAATATCCGACAAACTCAATGTTCGAATCTCACCCAAAACAGGCCCTGACAGCACTATAGTAGCGATCCTTAATGAAGGCGAGAACGTTATTGTGCTCGCGAAGGAAAATGAATTCTATCAGATCTACACAAGCAAGGGATCGGCCGGGTGGGTATTTGGGAAGAACATGGTAGTAAAGGGCACTACAGCTGTTGTTGTTGCCAAGGAGGTCCCGATCCGAATAGATTCACGCTCAGACTCAAAACAGATAGGGATGCTTAAGGAAGGAGATTCCGTCACAGTAGTGAAAGAGCATCTCGGCTGGTTAAAGATAGAGGCTGACGGAAATGTAAAGCTGTATGCAGCCAGCAAATACATACGAAATGTGGGTCCTGCAAGCACGGAAGATATCCCTACAGCACTCAAGACAACAAGCACATCAAAACCCACAAACACCACAACAGATCAGCAGGCAAAGGATCTTATGAAGAAGGCAGAGGAGATGGCCGATGCGCTCAATGATCATATCAAGAATAAAACGGTCGAAAAGATAGACTTTGCTCCAATAGTTGATTTGTATGATCAGGCAGCAAAAGTTGCCAAGACTGCGTCAGTCAAAAAACTGGCTGAAGATCAGGCCCGCGCATATAGAAGGGCGAATACATCTTGGGCATTCTTTAAGGGTCAGTTCATGCTGGTCAATGAAAAGTTGCAAATACTTGAGGAGATCAGAATGAGAGCTGAACGAGAAAAGATGGACAAGGTTACATTTGCATTCACAGGGTTTATTGATTCAACAGGTGCTTTTATCCCGGACAGACCCGGTACTCACAAGCTAATGACGAGCGATGGTAAGATAGTATGCTTCTTGAGGGCACGGGGCGATGACGAAAAGATATATGACAAGATGTGCAATCTGTGGAAGAGCTTCGTCGGTGTGAGGGGCACAGTAGTAAGAGACCCTGTTGGCTGGAAGGGATATAGTGTTGTTTTGGTTGAAGAAGTAATGCCAACGAATGAAAACGAGGCAATTACTTCTTTCGGAACGATACAGCCATCAGCAAAGTAGGAATAAAGGGAAGACGGCCATAGGGTCAGGTGAAGCCTTGCGCGCTCCGCAAGCGGTCTGGCTTGAGAGATTTAAAGCCGAGGCGGCTGCCCGCCCAGCAGGCGGTGAACCTAGCCGAAGGTGAACGCGCTTCGAAGAAGACGTAATTCGGGGCGCCATTCATCCCAAGGGAGGGACTTTGCCTGAATTGCCGTGTCGGCAGACAAGTGGCAAAGACGGGTTAGTGGGTTTTGGGGGTTTGCCCGCCAGTTTTATCGGGGGTCGTTCCCTTGTCTCCTTTTTTGGTGAGCGCAGGGAGTGACTCGACAAGTTTATGAATATCGATGCCGCTCAGCGCCTCGACAAGTGGTGGAACCTGGGCGATAACATTGGTTACATCTCGTGTTACTTTGGATAGGCCTGTTCCATCCGAACCTCCAGTATTAACTATGGTAATTTTGTCAATTCTGGATAGTGGTTCTGAGACCCACTTGACAATTTCTGGGAGTTTTTCAATCAGGAGCTGAGCGATAGCAGCCTCAGTGTACTGCTTCCATGCGGATGCCTTTTGGTCCATTGCAGTTGCCTCGCTCTCTCCCTTGGCGCGTATAACTTGTGCCTCGGCAAGTCCTTTTGCCCTTATCGACTCGCCTTCACCTTGTCCTTTGGTTTTAATGGCGTTTCCTTCTGATTCTCCAGTGACTGTTATAATCTGTGCTTGGGCAAGACCTCTTGCTTTTATCGCCTCGCTTTCACCTTGTGCCCTGACTTTGACTGATTCTGCCTCTCCTGATGCTATGGTTTTTATGGCTTGTGAACGGGCCTCTGCCTCTACGGTCTGTTTATATTTCTCAGCATCTGCCATTGTCTCGATGCGCTTTTTCTCGGCCTCGGCAGGTTTTATTGTCTGTGCAATCAGCTCCATTTCCTTTCTTTGTGCCTCGAGACTGGCGGTTTTAGTCTCCTGTTCTTTTAAGAGCTGTGTAGTCTGGGCCTTTTGAATCTCATAAGCGAGGTCAGACTCGGCCTTTTTTTTATTTACCATGACCTGATATTCTGCCTTTTTTTGCTCAACTGAGGCAAGATATTCCGCCTGTTTTGTCTCGAACTCTCGTTTTGCCTCAGCTATTTTTATTTGAGCGGCATATT
>SBBU01000245.1 GCA_005239585.1 Planctomycetaceae bacterium | reverse complement strand
CTATTTCTTTCGTTCCTATCTCTGGTCTTGCCAACGGTGTTCCTTTATAAACATTTGCATAGAACATATCTTTGATCATGTTACGCGGGTAGTCCTTCATTGCCTCTATTTCATCAAGGGTTTCCTTTTTCACTTTTTCAAATCTATCATTTGGAAAACTTGGATAGACCAGGCAATCCCTTACAGTTGCAAGTGTCTTGCGGAAATGATTCGCAAGACATCTTGCTCTTATAGCTGTGGGTGATGTTTCCATTTCAGCGCCAATTTCTTCCAACTCGGCTGCTATCTGCTCATAGTTTTTAGCTGTAATCCTGTCATGTGTACCTTCATCCAACATTTGCCCTACTATCCTGCTGATACCAGCTTTATCAGGCGATTCGAAAATAAAACCTGAATTGGTATATGTCTTTATTGAGATGACGGGGACATCGAGTTTTTGCTTTACTATTACAGTCAGACCATTTGACAGAGTGACCTGATACAGATCTGTGAATTCGACTTGATTCCCTTGCATGTATGGCAGGCAAGCCCGATCCTCTCTACAAAAGGATTTACCAAAAAAACGTTTGCCGGGCTCCCCTCCATGCATACTTTTGCCTCCAGATTCATCTTTTACTTTGCCCTTTGATATACCTAGAGTGGATTTAGCTTTTTTCAGGTAATTGGATGCAAAAGAAGCTACATCCCTCGTTGTAATGCTGTTTAATTTATCCAAATAACCAGCGAGATAGTCAGGGAGATCCATTGCGTTATACATTGCAAGAGAGACAGCCAGCCATTTGCCAGATTCTTTATCAAATACAAATCTGCTTGCCGCCATGTTCTTAGCCTTTTGAAGCTCAACATCTCTGACATTAGAGAGCTTTCCGAGTTCGTCAAACACAACCTCTTCAACCTTGGCCGTATCTACACCGTCATAAGGAGTAACATTGATAAAAAACACCCCGTAATATTTTCTTGGCCAGTAATCAATTTGAACCTCCCCCTCAGGCACAAGTTTTTCAATCTCAACAAGCCTTTTAACTAATCTTGAATTACGCCCGCCGGCCAGCAGAGAAATAACCACAGGCGCTACCTGGTCAATGTTACCAACTGACTTTGCCGGTCTATCGGGGCGCAGGAGCTTCTGGGAATCAGACAAGGCAAATTTGAAGCCAAAAAGAAGTCTTGTCTTTCCCTTGTCTGTCTCGAGCTCTACTCTCTTCTGCTCGGTCTGTTCTGGTTCATTCTTTTCCGGAGGCGGCGGAACATCTCTTTTTTCTACATTGCCAAAAAGATTTGTTACTTTCTGCAAAGTATCATCAGGAATATCACCCCACACCACCAGCACAGCATTGTTTGGCGCATAATGTTTTTTGTAATAATCAATCATTTGCTCGCGACTTATGCTTTTTAGATCTTCTATTGAACCTATAACAGGATGTTGATACGGAAATGTGGTGAACATCTTCTCTTCGACTCTTTCGTATATCAGCCCCCATGGATCATCCAATCCGCGCATTTTCTCGTTAATTACCACCTCGCGTTCGCTTTTCTGCTGAGCAAAGTGCTCCTCCTTGAATTCGAGACTGGTCATCCTATCACGCTCCATATGAAGAACTTCGTCGAGCTTGTCTTTAGTAACCTTGAAATAGTAAACAGTTACATCATTTGAAGTGAATGCATTATTTTCACCGCCTCCATCATACGATATCATTTCCAACCGCTTGCTTGGGAAATTTGCTGTCCCTTTGAACATCATATGCTCAAGAAAGTGCGAGATGCCTGTAATCCCCTTGGTCTCGTTTACAGAGCCAACCTTATAAGCCACAGCTACAGTTACGTATGGCAGGCTCGTATCCTTTCTGAGTATGACCTGAAGGCCGTTATCTAACCGCCAAGTCTCTCCAAGACTCAGAGCAGTCTTTAGACCTGTACCGGTCCGTTCCTGAGGTGTACCACAACCCAACAAGAATCCAATTGCGGCAACTAGGTAAAATCTATTCATGTTTATCTCCATTTAAATTAAAAATTCGTCTTAATTCTTGCGAGTCAACAAGCTTGTACTCACCCGGTCTTAACCCACTTAATGAAAAATCTCCATATTGGATACGCACGAGTCTCTTTACCTTGAGATCAAACCTTGCAAAGATACGTCTGATCTCTCTTTTAATCCCATTTTGTACAATAGCAAGTTCTAAAATAGTCAGGTCTTCGCTCTTGAGGTGTTTTTTTATGTTTAGCCTGCATGATCTGGTCCTGCCATCTGAAAACCAAATCCCTCCCTCTATCTTGGCCTTTACCCCATCAGGGATCGCTCCTTTTACGACGATATGAAACCTGCTAACCAGACTTGATCTTAATCGAACTAATCGGTTACAGAACTCGCCATCATTCGTAAGCAGGACAAGTCCTTCCGCATCTATATCAAGCCCTCCAACAGGATAGAGCCGAGATTTGCTCCTGATTACATCAGTAATTGTTCGTCTACCTTTTTCATCCCTAGACGTCGCAAGTACTCCACTTGGTTTATTAAAGACATAAAATAGGCGCGGTTTCAAGCCTATTCTCCTTCCATCAACACGAATATCACTTGCGCCTAGATCAACCTTCGTTCCTAATTTGTTCACTATCCTCCCATCGACAGTTACCCTGCCCGATTTCATCAGCTCTTCAGATGCCCTTCTTGAAGCAACACCTGCCCTTGCTAAAACTTTTTGCAATCGCTCGTGCATGCCAAAGGCAACATTGTACAGGCAAACCCCTGAATATCAAGCTCCGCTCCGTGATTTTTCAAGCCAGTTGATATACTCTTATTTGTGTGAAGAGACAACAATAGTTCAAACAAACAGCCATTAAACGAAAATAGGGAACAGATGACTTTCATCAAGGCTATTTATGAACTCAAAGGTACAGCATGAGAGGCAGATAAAACAAACAGATAAACTAATTGATGTCTTGAATTCAAGGCCGCTATCAAAATGCGATTCGGTATCGCCGAATCGCCTCCCAGCCCTTGCGCAAAGGGCTGGGAGAGCCTAAAGGCTCATTTTGATAGTCGGCCTTGATAGCTAAAAAACTTGCTTGATCCCAATTCTTTTGTTAAAAAAATTACAAACGTGTATCGAAATGACTCAAAATTTCCCAAGTCCTGTGAATTCAATAACTTGGCATAAACTCGTGTTTCAATCCGATACGATTTCAAGTTCTTTTGATAAAATCGAGTTATAACCCATGCAATAAAGACCTGTCAATGACATTAGAACCCCCATAAATACCAACATTGGCACGATTTTTGCTATTCAATTAACATGAGGCAGGTCAAGACCGTATCTAAAATAAAAGAAGTTGTGGTCCTCTCAAAAAAACCCGCTTTTATGGCAGAGATTGAGGCCTGTTGTAGAGAGGGTATGAGGCTTAAATTTTTCAGGGCCATCTCGGATGTCTTCTTGAATGAGAACTCTCATGACATCCGAATTGCAGTAATCGATGCTGACCCTGAACTGGAGCTTTCGCTTGAGGGCCTGCCCATGCATGCAGAACAGGCAGGCCCTCTTACAGATCTCATCAAGAGGCTTAATGAATATTCGTACAGAATCCTATACATCTCATCAAATCCTACTGCCGAGAAGGAGACACGTATCAGGCGCCTTGGCGTCCATTTCTTCTTGTCAAGCTCAGTAGGAATAGCTATAATTAGGAAAGCCATTGTAAAGTTATTGGAGCATGAAACGTCAAGAGTAGTATGAAATACCTAACAATTTTTGCCCTGGTTCTCTCGGTGCTTGCCATGGATGATTCTCCAATGTGGCGCTCCGACATTTATAGAACTGGTACCATGTCGGAAGTAATAATTCCAGATGTTAATGCAATATCATCTACATGGTCCAAAGCCCTGACAGGAATAGCTATTTCCACCCCTGTTGTAGTAAATGGCCGAGTCTATGTAGGGTCGACAGATGGCAATTTATATTGCAGATCGGAGAAAGACGGTTCATCCGTATGGACCTTTCCTGTCGGCTCAACCATAAACTCCTCCGTTGCATACGACAAGGGTAGAATATATTTCAACGCCAGGAGCGGAAAGTTATACTGCCTGCACGCGCTTGATCCAAACCAACTCTTCTGGACCTTTGATCATGGCGGGGATTCGGCATCAAGCCCGCTTGTAAAATCAGGCCTAGTCTTCTTCGCAGTGGGAAGTCCTTATAACATGGTAAAAGCAGTCGACGCAGTAACGGGAAAACTCGCGTGGCAATATGGAACTGCACAGCTTTCGCTCTCATCACCTACATGGGCTGATAACAAAATCATTATAGGTGATAACTCTGGGTTATGGATATGCCTTGACGCCTTCACGGGTGAATACAAGTGGTCTTACAAGACAGCATCGACCGGCGTCAGAATGGCATCATGCGCAGTCTGGCAAAATGTCGCCGCGATCTGCACCGGTGAAGGAAGCAGAGACCTCTACTTCCTGGACACAAACACTGGCGCATTACTCAAGAGCCCCCTTGTTAAAGTCTGGTCGCCAGGATACAAAAAACCGGGTTCTGATGATGGTCCAGACTCTCAGACATTCGACCCCACAACAGTATTCCCGTACCAGGAACTGCAATCATTCCTAGCAACTGACAAGGCAACTAGGGACGCAGAGCTGGATGCCCGCGGCAAGGCACACGGGATCGAACAGTGGAAGATAGACAGAGTAAAGGAATATCTTGATGACCAGATTGGTGATGTCCCAAAGAAGCTTTCCAAGTCTTACCTGAACAGCTCCAATTTGGTGGTAACCTCATCACCTGCATTTGTGAATGGAAAGGTCTTAATAGTGCATAGAGAACAGGGAGGGACGGGCTCGGATCAATTCTTTGGGGCCTGTATCGACTATGCTACCAATGCAGTTACATGGGGAACGGTACCATACACAATGAGCACCCCTGAAGAAGGTATTGTGCCCAGTCCATCAGTAAGCGCAGGACAGTATGTCTATCTCCCGATCGCAGACAAGATTGAGGTCCGCAATCTATCAGATGGAAATCTGCTCCATACTATAAATGTAGGTTCTACTATCCTGGGCGGAGTTACAATTGCAAATGGCAGGATATTTGTTACCACGCAAAGTGCGCAACTGCTCTGTTTCCCAAGCACCAACAATCCGCCAAGTGAACCAACAACAATGAACCCTTCAGGCGGGATATCTCTGACGGATACGTTCAAGCCAACAATAATCTGGTCCGGACAGGGCGATCCAGACAATGATCAAATTCAGAGCGAGATACAGATCAGTCTAAATGACGCTGATGTGGAAATAAATGGTGTGACAACAATCCTTCCCATAGGACAGAGTTCTTATACATTTGTTGACCCATTGGCCAACGGGACGACTGTTTACTACAGGATCAGAGTCAGGGATATTAGAAGCGGAGTTCCTTCGGCTTATTCAATATATACATCCATACAAAACTTTATCATAAACAAGGATGTGTTTGCTCCTGACCCTGTAAGCAATCTGACCGCTGCACCATTCGATGCCAAGGTAAGGCTTTCATGGACTTCCAGTCCCAGTCCTGATGTAGCCAAATACAGGATATATTACAAGCTCGGCAC
Organism: Planctomycetaceae bacterium; assembly: GCA_005239585.1. Next base: position 10,675 of record SBBU01000245.1, on the reverse strand, counting down.
CACTCAATGGTCAGATGCATACCTTATGGATAATGTCTCTTCTAGTCCGACGATAGTAACCGGTCTTGTTAATTTCAATACATATGATTTCATGGTCACGGCCTCGGACGGATTCGGAAATGAGAGCCAGGGCGTGGTCGTAAGTTCGATGCCCATTCCTGAGGTCTCGCTAAATGGTGTCGCCTATAATTCAATTCAAGAGGCGCTAAACGCGGCAGTAGCCGGGCAGACGGTTCTGATTGGGATTCGAGAGACCCCATTTTATACGAACCTTGTGGTAAGGCCCGGGGTATCTCTGATAGGGTATTCTCCAAAACACTCCAAGATAGTGGGGAGTATAACAATAACTCCCAGTGGTCTTGAGAAACCCAATGAACCGCCTCCCGGAGCATCTACTATCGCCAACCTCAGCATCTCAGGCGGGACAGTCGGTGTAAGCGTTATCGATTCAATAGGATTTGTCAAGAACTGCGTCATCCACCATGTTGCAGGCAACGGGGTATCGGCCAACTCAAAGGCAGAACTGCTTGTTGTAAACTGCACAGTTGCAGATAATGCGCAAGACGGGATAAACAGTTCAACTACAAAGACAACTGTAAGAAATACACTGGTATCAAAGAACAAAGGCAAAGGCATTGCCTCGGCAGGCGGAAGTATCACATATAATAATTCAGTCGGGAATTCACTTGATAATTACCCAACCGGCATATCAGGACTTGGAAATATATCTCTGATAGTTGAATTTATTGATGCAGATTATCTGGAAGACTCGGCCTCACCCGGAGTAGATGCAGGCGATCCCGAAGATGACTATGCCAACGAACCACAGCCTAACGGCAGCAGGATCAATCAAGGCGCCTACGGAAATTCTTTAAATGCAGCCAAGACGCCAAAGAAAGATGTCCTTCCCGATGAACCGAGCAGCGGGTCTTCAAGCAAGTTCTGCTATGTTGCCACTGCACTATTGGCAGGCACCAAGGGCAATACAATTGCAGTTACACATTACGGAGAGCTAAAGCTCTCTGACAAGGCCGCGGCTGATATCGACCGCCTTTGCAGCTTCCGTGACGATTTCCTCAAGACAAATCCAATCGGCAGTCTGGCGACTACAAGTTACTACGAGGCAGCTCCACAGCTCAGCGAAAAGGTCTCCAAATCGCCGATGGTTGGAATCGGAGGCGTCCTGCTAGCCCTGCCCCTCTCGCTAGCCTCTCTTTCTTTTTCGTTTAAACTTTCTCTTGCTTTACTATTGATGATAATTATTATCTCAGGAATAACATTGAGATTGAAGAGGATAACAAATGAAAGGTAAAAACAACCAAGACAGCCTGCGTGAATCACTTAATTATCTGGTTCAAACTGTAGCCCTTGTACAGCTACAGTTGGCTGAGACTAACAAGCGTATGGATGATCGAGTAACTCGCATTGAACAGGCAATAGCAACCATTATCAAGATGGTTGAGGATCTTCCAGAGGCCGTGAGAGAGAAAATAGGTTTCAAGGCGACGAAATGACCATGAAGAAAATAACATCCTTTATTGCAATCCTAGCCGTTGGCGCAGGGATTCTTACCGGCGGCATACGTGATTCCAACATGGCCTTTATGCAGGCGCCACCTGATTATTATGATGTAAAATTCATAACCCCCATGACAGGCTTTATATGCGGGACAGGCGGAACTGTGCTGAGAACAGACAACGGTGGCGAGAACTGGACAAAGCAGAGTACAGGGGTAACTACTACGCTAAACCGAATCCTTCCAATCCATTCGCCAACTGACGGTGTTATAACAGCTTATGCCATAGGCGCCAGCAAGACTCTGATCAAGACTACTGATGGCGGAACTACGTGGTCAAACGTTGCAGGTAATCTCCCCGGCACCGGCACAATGCCTGCGGCTGTAAATATCAAAGGTATAGCAGCAAGGAGTACAAGTGAGCTATGGATATGTGGGACGTTAGGAGGTTCTGCTGCGGCACAGGTATATAGAACTACTGACAGCGGGGCCTCATGGCAAACAACGAATAGTTCACTAGCTACAATAGATTTTAACAGCATTCATTCTTTTAGTTCATGGGAAGTTGGAAGCACGTGCTTAATAATCGGCGGAGTAGTTTCAAGTGGCAAAGGAGCGGTCTATGTAAGCACTAGTGGCGCCAATTCTTGGACTAATTACTCACCAAATGCAGCGCTGAGCGGCAACGTAACCCAAATTGCCTCGCTTGATGGCAACAATGCAGTGATTTTATCAGATGTAGGAGAGATCAGAACAGCTTATGCTCCAATGGTTAATCTAGTCAGATCCGTTTCAGCTTGGTATACGGTCGAATCATACACTACAAACGCACTAAGAGCGGCCTCTCAGCTCCTTGGCGACCGAGGCCTTATCGTGGGGGACAGCGGTACAGTGCTTTGGCGAACCACTCCGCCCGGAGTAGCACAGGTAAGATACACAAATAACGCAAGCGGGCTCACAACCAATATCAATGGAGCGGCGCTGCCAGGTAGAGAAACAGCAATCATTGTTGGCAATGCAGGGACAATCCTCAAGTCAAAGACAACAACCCCGTGGGAGATACTTCAGGATGGCTTTAAAAGCTTTCACGGCATAAATGGCGGCTCATATTATGACGCAACTAATGACGCAATTGTGGTTGGCAATAAGGGTTTCCACGTGTTAATAAACGATGGCAACACTGCCACCATAAATCACCCATCAATGACTCCATATCTTGGTACTATAGACGAAGACTTGTATGGAGGAACACAATACCAGACTACAGTTTACGTGGTTGGCAAAAGTGGCTACTTTGCACGAGGTTCTACAGCCAGCACAGGTCCTAGATATCGCACTAGAGTGCCGGGTGTAACTGGGACATTAAGGGCTCTTAGTGCTGTATACTTCGCGCCCCTTTTTATAGCAGGGGATGGAGGTGTGATCAAGAAGAGCAATGAAAATATTACCACCAACGCTGATGTCGGATATGCTTGGACAGATATATCGTTACCTACCGCATCTGATGTTCATACTATATATAGGATCTCCAATACACTTGCCTTGGTCGGCGCTACGGGAAAAATTTATCGATCAACAAACGAAGGAACGGCATGGACCGATGTAACCCCTGCTGGCAACGGATCGTCAGAGATAGTAAAGGCTATTTCAAATGTGGTAAACAGTCAACAATATGCAGTCAATTCAAATGGCGAGGTTTATAACAGCACAGACAGTGGTGTTACATGGGGCACTACTGCATCAACAGGTGTTACAGCAAGTCTTAATTCCGTGTTACAAGTCTCCACCTCAGCATCAACAGAAGATGTACTTGTAGTAGGTAATGCAGGGACGATTCTGAGGACAACTGACCGTGGGGTAACTTGGGAAAACCTAACATCACAGCTTGGCAATATTGGAGATTATGTGCTGGTATATGGCAACGCCACTACCGGGATCGGGATTGCAGCCTCTAATGGTACTCTGGTTCGCTCCGGCTCCTTTGGGTCTACCCCATTTTACAAGATCTATGAAGACAGGATGGCGGCAGAAAAGCGAGGCCTAAACGACAATTCGACTAATTTAACAGTAGGAAATGACGGAATTATCTATACGACCACTGACAGCGGGGTAAGCTGGAAAAAAGCGGTGGTGGAGGAAGGATCGCCCTATCACCTTAATAGTGTATCGCAGACAGGTACATGGACCCCGGGGACATCCGGTATTGCAATAGCCGTCGGAAGTGAAGGCAGGATAAAGGTGACAACGAACGGCGGGAATACGTGGAATAATCATGCTATGGATTGGACGGGGCTTGCCCACTCTCAAGTAAGCATTCAAAGTTCCACTGAGGCATTAATAGCTACAATAGGACCTTCAATCTTGCAAACATCGGGGGCTGCCATTTCAAGCAGCAGTATATGGCAAAAAATAGGTGGCTGGGGAGATATCGAGGCCCTTGCTGTACGGTTTGTCGGTAACAATGGTGTATTCTTGGGAGACAGAGTTCCCTATAGAACGGCAGGAGATTCACCGTTCTATTCCCTTGTACCCTGCACGGACATAACTTCTAATATCTCCAACTTGTCGCTTACATGCGCACATTTCCCAAGCAATTCAGTTGGGTACATGGGTTTAAGTTCCAGCGGCAACGTCCTCAAGACAACAGATACCGGGGCCACATGGGCCTTTACAACAGGATTAAAATCCGAAACTGCCAAGGCAAACGATATATTTTTCATCAATACGACAACTGGCTGGTGCAGGGCAGATGACAGCGTTGATTACACGACAGATGGCGGGGCAACTTGGGCCGCCTCGGTAGGTGCACTCGCTACCGGAGGGAACCGTGCAATACACTTTGCAGATGCAAATACGGGCTGGACGATAGGAAGCTCAAGCGTATACAAGAGTACAAATGGCGGGGCAAACTGGGCGGCACAGACAGAACCTTACTCATTTACTCTTCACTCTATTTACGCCGTCGATACAAATACCGTATATGTGTGTGGTGACGATTCCTCAGCTGCCAGAGCCGTAGGTAAGACAACCAATGGAGGGACTACCTGGGTAGAATTTGACGGCACTTCTACAGGGGTAGGACTTGCCGACGGTAAGATCTGGAATTCAATCTGGTTCGTGAATGCGTCAATTGGCTGGGTTGTAAGTAATGATGGTCTGATTTATAGGACAACAAATGGAGGGACAAACTGGGCGGCACAGGGACCCAATCCAGTAACCAACAGCCCTGCTCTACTGAGGGTTAGAATGGGGATTGGAGGTACGCCCGGAACTGATGACTTTGGATGGGTCACAGGAAAGGCAGGCCATGTCCTATATACCACTGATTCCGGGACGACATGGAGTATAAGAACTTCATCACCATATACCACTGGATCCGGTACAAACATGTATGAAATGGCTCATACTGGAAGCGGCAGTTCAACAGTTATATTTGCATCAGATGCCACTAATACAGCCAAGACAACTGACAATGGCGCCACTTGGACGAGTCTAACTCCGGGCAACTCTGGCTCTGTCAACCATATTCATATGCTTAGTTCGTCAATAGTATTTATTGTAGATAATGGTGGTGGGATCGTCAGGACAACAAATGGCGGGACAAACTGGGGGGAACGCAACACTATAGGCGGCAACACGACTCCAATTAACGCCATACATGTATGGGATCGACCATTCTCAGCCAACGACATTGCAATTGCGGTGGGTAACGGCGGCAAGATTTTTATATCGACCAATGCAGGCATCACATCTGGCGCAGAGACCTGGGGCGACAGGACCAGTTCGAGCTTTACTGCCAATCTGAAATCGGTATACATCTATGATACTGACGAAGCCATTGCAGTAGGCGACGATGGGACAGTATATAGCATCGGAACCACTGACGGCAATGATTGGGACCCTTTAACAATCACACCGATAAAGACAGATTTTTATGGCGCGACATTTTGGGACTCGGGCCGCGGCTGGATCTGCGGAGAGAGAGGCACAATATGGGCAACAAATGGGACTGGAGATCACGAAAAGAGATGGGTGGTGCAGTCAAGCGGCACATCAGCGGCCCTAAATGGAATGTTTGCTACCGATCTTAATACCGTTTTTGCATGTGGCAATGCTCAAACGCTCATAAAAACAACCAATGGAGGGACCACATGGGCCAGTTCGAATACCGGCATGACAGGAGGTACCGATATAAATGCGGTTCTCTTCAAGGACAGCTCAAATGGATGGGCAGTTGCGGAGGGAGGATATATACATCGAACAACAAATGGCGGGGCAAACTGGAGCTCCACGGATACGGGCACAATCGATTTATATTCCATAGCCCGCAGCCCAACTACTGGAAGGTTACTAGCTGTAGGCAGTAGTTCAGGATATTTTTATAGTACAAACGATGGGGCTACGTGGACAAGCCCAGCCGATACGTTACCAGTAACTACAACATGGCTTAGCGTCAGCTTTGGAAGCGATGGTGATGCCATTGCAGTAGCCATCGACAATAGCACTGCTTTTTATAATGGAAGTACCAACACATGGTCAGCCGGAGGAAATCTCGTTGGACAAGGCTGGTCATGCCTGAAAATTAATAACACAAGGGCATATGCTGTCGATGGCGGCGGCAGGGTATACCTTTCAACTAATGAAGGGACTACCTGGACACAGATACCATCAGGCACAACCAAGTTTCTGCGGGTAATAACGAGTCCATACAAGATGGGAAGCGGCACTGAAGCATTTGAGGACGCGATATACATAGCTGGTCACGGCGTAATTAGGGCCTCATTTACTAAAGATCTTCGTTTTGAAATAGTCAGCGGTACAGCATTGGGTAATTCATCTGTTTTTTCACCCTCAACAAATTCCTTCACCGCGGGCAGCCTAAGGCGAGTCTCCATAGATTCTTCCGGCAACGGCGTTGCTGTAACTGATAGTGGTACATCATATTCAATAAAAAGCTGGAAACCAGACAGATCTGTTGAACCTACATACTCATACCAGGCTACCGCTATGAGAACCGCTGCATCTGCGCCAAGCGGCCCCGGGTATATCGTTGGAAATAATGGACGAATATGGAAGACAGATGGAACCATATACAACTCACCTGTAAGAGAAGACCTACACGGAGTCTGTTATGACAACAGCAGCTTGTGGTGGGTGTGTGGAGAAAGGGGTATGATAATGAGCACACCAGACTTTACTACATATACGACACGAAATTCAGGTGTGACCAGTCTTTTACGAGATATCTATTTCACCTCGTCAACCACCGGATTTGTTTGCGGTGATAGCGGCAGCATCCTCAAAACGACTGACAGCGGTGTTACTTGGAATGCTGTTACTGTTTCAAGTCCGGGCGCTATGTACAGACTATACTTCTTGAGTTCAGATGCTAGTAAAGGCTGGGCGGCTGGATTTGGATACGTCTGGAGGACAGTAGACAGCGGGGCCAACTGGACACGCAGCAATGCTATCACTGGTTGCCTTGGCTGGGACATCGCCTTTACAGATGCGAATAACGGATACATGGTAGGTTTTTCATTCGGTACTAGTATAGCTCACCCAGTATATAAGAGCACAAACGGAGGTGTTGATTGGAATCCAATAAACACACCATCAGCCACAACAACACCGCAATGGTTCGGGATAAGCATGCCAACAAACACAGATATCGTTGTATGTGGAGAAGGATTGAATATGGCAAGGAGCTGGGATGGCGGGACAAACTGGACAATTGTTTCAACCAGTCATTTGACTTCGCTTAGTCATGTAAAAACAGACGATACACTCTGGGTGGCTGGCGTCAGCTTTTTGGGCAGCTCCACATCAGGCGGTTATACCCTTCAGGGTAGAAAAACAACTAAACTTATAAACCCCGATATAATGGGGGTCTATGGATTTTCATCAAGCAGGGCATTTGCAATCAGAAGACCTGGCAATACAAACAATGAAATCAGTGAGACCATAGACACAGGGACAACTTGGACCACAAGAATAGCCGCAAATTCTTCTAATTTCTGGAAGGCCATACATTTCTCAGGATCAACCGGGCTTGCGTGCAAATATGACGGTGCAGGATCTCCAACAGCGGGAATAGCTTATAGCACAGATGGAGGCGTCAATTGGGGCGGTGCAACTGGAGTTCCATCAGGTTTAACATGTTACGATGTGTTCCTTGTAAACAGTACAATTGGGTGGTCAGTAGCAGACGGAAAGTATATTATCAAGACAACCAATGGAGGCGCCAACTGGAGCACACAGCAGACAGGAAGCATTCTTGATCCAACGCTCTACTCTGTGATGTTTGCCGACACGAACTATGGATGGACAGTAGGTACAGGAGGCACAATTTATGCCACTACAAATGGCGGGACTAACTGGGCAACTCAAACAAGCGGAACGACACTGGATCTACACGATGTATATGTGTTAGACAAGAATATTGTATGGATTGTTGGCAAGAATGGAACAGTCCTTCGTACAATGAATGGTGGAACCAACTGGGACAAGTTGGGAGTCCCGACAAATCGAGACCTGTGGTCAATTGTCTTTGCAAATGAAGACCAAGGGTGGATTTCCGGCTCGGACGGATTAATACTCAAGACAGAGGTGGCCGGATTCCAGTGGAGGCGTGTAAACGCAGACAAGGGAGTAGGGGCTGTAAATGTCTATACAAGCACTGGGCTCTTGAGATTCACACGCAATTCATTATTTCAGGCCATGCAGGACGCATCATCGGGCGACATTCTTGAACCTGCCTCTAACTCGCATGTCTTCGACGAAGATGTTGCATTTCCTGATGGCAAGGCCTTGACCATGAGAAAGTTCGTATTCACTGGTCATGTAAATGGAAGCGCTGATGGCGCAAGCACTGTAGACACCCTATACAATTGTTTAATATTCGGCAGTATTGGCCGCGGACTGCTCAGGAGCGGTGGTACACAGGGAAGCAGCTTTGTCGCCGGCACGGACAAAATCTACAACTGCACTCTGCTCAGAGATACCCTTTATGGCCATCCAACTTTTAACGGGAGAATAAACTCCACCAGCGATACAGAAGACGACGGCGTAGGCAACGGCACAGGCTCCAGCACATTCCAGAATAATATAGTATGCAACAATAGCGGGGCAAATGGATTAATAGATGCAACCTACAAGATACTCCGAAGAAAACATGGAGCATCTGGCTGGGCCAGCATTTTCGTAAATACCTTTTACAGGGATTACCATCTCAATGCAACGGCCACTGATGCCATAAATCAGGGCAATACAATAGCCGGGATTGAGGCCAAAGACTTTGATGGCCAAATCCGACCAGAGCCAGGCGGCACGGTCTGGGACATCGGCTTTGATGAGTATGTCTCTTCGAACGTTATATTAACTGCTGTAAAAGGTACAGATGGCACTTCTGACATAGATCTAGGCGATCTCCCCGCAATGCATCAGATTTTAAGCTCCGTAACCAACTCAGGCGCAACAATTGGTCAGGCCTTGTTTGTCCCATCTAAAGACGGGACACTCTATCTCATGGACAGCGCTAATATGAAGGTTATAGATGTACGTTACGTGGATGACACAAACGCCACAGTACTGGCATCTTCATCTGCCCCAACAGGCGGTTCCAGAAAAGGGTGGACAACAACACAGTCAGGGCCATATTATCCGATTCTTTCTGTATTTGCATATCGAATAACGACACCTCAACTTGAATGGCGAATATTCCTGTTGGTCGATACCAACAACGACGGGCTTGCAGATGCGATTCAATTTGTCCTGATGGCAAATGGTGATGAATCTAATCCACCAACATTCTCAAATGTAACCCCTGTTCTTACCGCACCTAATAGCTGGGTTGATGCTGATTACCCAAGGAGTTACCATAGAGGCGGGTCCCAGTCAGATGATACGAATGCTGCGCGACGAGATAGGGTCCTCAGAATACCATCCAATGACGGGGCAGCGCGAGTAAGCGGAATGATGAGTTCACTGGTAATAAAAAGAATGATTGGCGAAATAGATTCGAGCGCTGTTGGCACAACAGATCAGAGACGCGGACGAAGATTATTCGTCGTCAGCAATAACGACCTCTATAAATTTAACATAGACCCGCTTGACACCACCAATGATGGAGCGAACAGTCCTTCAGTTTATGGTGAAATGATCTGGAAGATAAGACCTACGGATGTCGCCTCAAATTTTACCAAATTCTTCAACTGGCACACACCCATGTCGCTTACGCTCAATGACAAACTCTATGTGGGACTCATTGAGGCAGGCGAACCGAACAAAATTAAGAATTATTTGCTGGCCCGGGTCAACATGGGAGGCACAAGCAGCGGCACAGTAGAGCTCTACTGGTCAAGCCATTTTGGAGAAAACGAGAACAGGTACGGTCACTTTCAGGACTCAGTAGCATCTGTATCAAACATTTATGTGGCGCCGAGCGACGGTTCGCGCCTTTATGGAATCAGATCAGATGCAGCTTCCGACACATATAGATTCGTATCCAATACCTCACAGAAAAAAGCAACTAGTCTGCCCATGAAGTTGTCCAGCTCACAGGCAGTATTTCTCGGGACAGAGAACCTCGTGCAAAAGTGCATAGACAAGGGAGATGGAGACTCGAACACCGGCAAGCTGGCACAGAATGGAAGCCCAGTAGATTCTGACTGGCCGCTGGGCAGCGGCACTGAAAAGATAACAGGAAATGTCCTGAGATTCTTGATATTAAGAGACGCTGGGGCATCCGGTACCAAGCTCTACTTTGCCACGGATGAGGGATATGTATACTGCTGGAGGGTTGATAAGGTCTCAAGCCAAACAGCCGGAGACGAAACAATAGTGGATGGCTTTCCAATACGTGTCCCTGGCAAGCGAATAACATCATTATTTGGATGGTTCTCAGGTACCGCAGCGGGATTATATATTTCAACCACCGCAGGCGGCTCAGGAGGCGGTCTCTTTAAAATCCCGTGGCAGTAGACTCACCGATCCACTGAAGCAAAACAGCAACTATGAAAAGACTAGTGAATATATGTAAATGGCTGAGCCTGTCAAGTATTCTCGGCGTTGTTGAACTTGACAAGAAAAATCTACGAGTTATAACATAATAAAGAAGATTAGAGGGGGAAAGTTATGCGCAAAGAGGGGGTAAAGAACGGG
>SBBU01000160.1 GCA_005239585.1 Planctomycetaceae bacterium | reverse complement strand
TAATAAGGGCGTTGCCACGAAAGCCTCGATCCCCGGGAGACCCGTTTATTTGGTCTTTTCGACTTTCGTGGCATCCGCGAATTTTGAATATTTCTTCACGATTGCCTTGGCGATCCCGAAGCCTTTTTCTCTGGAGGATGCAAGATTTGCAATCTCGTCGTCTAGCATTTGCGTGAAGGTTTCCTCGGCCTGGCCGCCGTGGAAGAGTCCCGATTTCATAATAGTCTTTCTCATGGACTTCATAATTGTCGTTATAAAGATCGATTCCATCTGTTTTGCCAGACCATTTAGATCTTTCATGCTGATCTTTTGTTGCTCATCCTGATTCTCCGGCTGTTTGTTTGGGTGGTTTTGAAATCTTTCCTGATACATTATTGCAGGCAGTCCTATGGCGGTTACAGGATTCATTTTGAAATGACCTTGCCTTTTATCAAATCTGACTGTGCGAGTTGTTTTATTACATCTATGAGTTGTTGGGTTGTTAATGATGCGGACATTTCTTTGCTGTTAAGAAAATCTATCAATTTCATCTCGGATGCTATTGTTATTTTTATTACACTTCCTCCTGATTGGACCCCTGATTGGACATGTCCCGGTTTCACCATTACCTCGCCGGTAATTGTTATAAGCTTTGTAGTGTCATTTATAATGACCAGCGCTTGATCCGGCCTTATTAGATTTACAGAGATATTTAATATTTTTTCTATGAAAGTTACTGGATCTTTGTCGTAGTTTGGGTATGGATATTCTGGTTCTACAACTTGATCATACTCTTCTTTGGTGGGGATTCTAACCTCAATAGAACCTCCATCAATGGCCTTGGCTATTCTAGTTGGTTCTTTACCTTGTTTCCAACGCTTCTGATGTCCATATATCTGATATATCCCAATGTTGTTGATGTCAGTTGCAATCTGTGAGGCAACTGTAAAGTCTGTTTTCCTGATGAGGAGTCTTATAAAAGGGCGTTTTTTTGTCTCGTCAGTATATTTTACGAACTCATGTTTCAGCTCTCGTTCGATTATTGCGCCGTTGGGAACGAACGCTGTGGTCGGATTACCTAACCTTTCGTCGCCTTCTAGTAAGAGGCGGCCCTGGGCCAAGGCCCATATAAGGTCTCCACCTTCATCTGCCCTAGCCCTGGGGCTCCGGAGAGGGGTCATTAAGAGGGTCCCACCATTTAGTGATTTCGCATCACCCAAGGCGGACACTCTAATATCAATTTTAGTACCGGCTTTTTGGAAAGGAGGCAGCTCTGCCTCGATCGCGACGAGGGCTACATTCTTGCTTTGAATCTCTGCGATGTCGTAGCCCTGCACATTAGCAAGGAAGTTTTTGAGCATTCTTGATGTCTCACCTTTGGGGCTGTCTCCATTACCCTTTAGACCTACAACAATACCATAACCACGGAGGAAGTTGGGGCGAGCACCGTCGACCTCGGCGAGGTCTCTTACAGGCACGGTCTGCGCCCCGACATTAAGAGGAGGGAGGGTGAAAACAATCGTAATTAGTGCCGTTTGTACAAACCTGCTAGCAATGAAGGTAAGTGGTGAAACGGCACTAATGCCGCTCTTCTGTCTTTTAATCTGGGAATTGATTCCCAGTAGCGGCATTAGAATGAGACTGATCCGGTAACAAGAGACACGAAAGGGATTGGAAAAAAATTTAGAAATGCGGTGAGCAAGATTTAAAATTGCTCGTATTCTTTTTGGATTCATTTTTCTGGAATTTTTTCTCATGGTTTTTCTACTCCATTAGAATGGCCAGAGTTTTCCTAATATCCATCCCAGAATACCCGGCTTCTGGGTATCGCCAACGCTTCCTTCTCCACCGTAATCAATATTGAGACTGGCAATTTTATCAGAAAGAACTACATTGTTATTTATTGAATCTGGCGCAATTTCCCCCGTGAGTTTTATTATTTCGAGCTCGTTATTTACCTTGCGTGTGCGCCTTGCCTCGATGACAAGGTTGCCGTTGGGCCGTACATCGACTATCTCAGCTGTTATAGTAAACGTCAGCTCAAATTCGCGTGTCGTTGCCCCTATGTGATCCTGCCTGAAGCGGGAGTCTATATCTATTTCCGGATCATCTCCAAGCTCTGCTCCCCGTAATCTTCTATTTCCCTTTGCTGACTTGTCGAATCTGATGAATTCATTAAAATCAGTCTCCCACCTAGAACGTTTGTCTGTCCTTAGATCTGCCTTGGAGACAGCCTTGGCTTTTTCTTTTACCATGATCTGTATGTGATCATGTTTTTTATAAGGTTTTCTCTTTGGCGGATCATATGGTGATGTACCCCCATCCAAGAGGGACTGCATAACAAAAATCATGGTTAGTGTCATAATTACTCCTTGGTTGGGTCATCCGTGACTATGGTTACTAATTCGCCCGATACTACTTTGGCTCGAAACTTTGCCTTGGTCGAGGTGTATTCACACTCGATAATCTGTCCCAGTGCGCCGTCCTCAAGCGCGCGGGCTGTTGTCTCGATGAATTTACCCTTGGCACGCAGTGTCTGATTGCGTTTGACAACAGGTTTTAGCTTTACATCTGATGGCTGTATGACTTCACCTTTTGATAGTTTCCTAAGGGTTTTGCTGCCAAGCACACCATCCGAGGCTGTCATCGCATTGCCTTCCTCTTCGACCTCGACCTCTGCCCAATCTATATCTTTGGGTGTTATCGTGGAATTGACGGGGATAGCGCGCGAGGCAACGATTACCTTTTTCTTAAGCCTGACGCTTGTAATAACCGATGCCTTTCTGCCAAGCGAAAGCTCCAATTTGAAAAGTACGTCGCCCGTAAGCTTCTTGCCTGCGGGCTCGATTGTAATAATGTGTAGATCCCCCGGGAGATTATCCGGATAGATATCGATGATTTTTACAGAAAAATTGCTGGAAAGATTTTTTCTGAGATAGTGCTTGATCTCAAGCAGTATCTCCATATGTGTAAGATTTTCGTCCTTGACTTTTTTAATTTCCTCGCCAAACTCTACAATTACTTCTTTTGCGCCTTCAAAACTGATCTTAGTTTGAATCCCCTTGGCATGCAGTGCAATTATTATGTCATCAGGAGTGATTCTCTTCTTTTCATTTTTTGCAGGTGCCTTGCCAAGATAAACGTTCTTGAGTGCCTCTTTGATCCCGTTTGATAGATTGTCCTCTACACAATCAAGCAGCCTAATGTACCTCTCGGTGACAAAGACTTTTTCTTTGAGTGTTAGGACGTCTTGCTCAATTAAACAGAAAAGTAAAAACGTCATTTTATCTTCTCAATGCGTTAATGGCCTGAAGGACATCATCTGCGGCCCTGATTGTGTTAGAATTAATCTCAAATGCACGCTGGGCGTTGATGAGGTCAACGAGTTCTTTGATCACGTCGACGTTAGATTCTTCAATAAAACCTTGGCGTATGGAACCGATACCAGGCTCTTGTCCCGGTTGCCCTGGAATTGGTGTACCTGAAGAGGGTGTTTCTCTGTAGAGGTTATCTCCGATCGCCTCTAGTCCGCCTGGGTTTGCGAATCTGGCGATTTGTATTTGACCTAGAGTTTGTAGTGCTCCAGGGGTCTGTGGATTAAAGCCTTGAACCAGTCCTGTAACATCGATCTGTATTTTTTGTATTTCTTGCGGGATGTTTATTGAAGGTTCCAGTCTGTAGCCTTGAGCTGTTACTATATTGCCATTCTGGTCCCTTTGAAAATTCCCAGCTCTGGTATAGGCCTGTGTATTGTCAGGGAGAGTAACCATGAAGAATCCATCACCATCGATTGCAACGTCAAGGTCTCGTTCTGTTCTTTCAAGATTACCCTGAGTGAAGATTTTTTCAGTTGAGACTAGTCGCACGCCTGTTCCAAATGAAAGTCCTGTCGGATGCTGGTTGACTCCTGGTGTCCCAAAGCCGGCGCGGTTGACCTGTTGATAGAACAGATCGGCAAAATTTGTGCGGGCACGCTTGTAACCTGAAGTGTTTACGTTGGCAAGGTTGTTTGCGAGAGTGTCGATCACACTCATTAATGCCCGGCCTCCTGTAGAGGCTATCGATAGTGCTCTAAGCGTCATTTACGACCTCCTTATCTTATTGGCCTTCCAATATCGTTTACGAGTCTGTCAAGGGTGCCGTCCTGCATCTTGACCATATTAAGATTCGTTTCAATTACTCTAAGTATCTTGAGCATTTCTGTCATTTCAGCGACGGGATTTGCATTTGAGCCTTCGACAGAACCCTGAATAACTTTGTAATCTGTAGCGGGTTGCGGTTCAGTTCCTACAAGCTCGAATAGATTTTCCTGAAAATTTTTCATTGCGCCCGTTACGACCTGAAATGAGCCTATTTCTTCTTCACCCTGAAAGAGCATTCCGTTGCCGCTAATGCTTATCTGGGCCCCAGCGGGATCTATGTTTAAAATATCTCCCCCCGCGTCCAATACCCCGTATTTGCCATCCTGTGTCAAGAGTCTGCCTTGTGAGTCGGCTATGAAGTTTCCAGCCCTTGTGTAGTAGACCTTATTTGTCTGCAGATTTTTTACAGAGAAGAATCCCTCTCCGCTTAACGCGAAATCAAGGGTTTTTCCTGTGGATTCAACGGGTCCTTGTGACTGGTCGACAGTCTGTTCGCTTATATAGGGTGCGCCTCCATATTTGTGAATGAGCGAGTTGTAGTACTTGAAGCTGGAAGGATTCTCCAGGGCCTCTGCTAATCTCTCCTGAAAGGTTATGTGGCTTGGTTTGTAGCCTATTGTATTAAGGTTTGCAACATTATTTGCGATCACATCAAATTTTGAAGAATAGGCGATTGCGGCAAGCCCAGATATGTATAATCCGTATAACATTACTTTTTTATTCCTCCTTGTGTATTAGACAAGGATTTAATCTTTGCGAGCCTGATTATGGTATCCACCAGCTCCTTTGATACTTCCTTGTCAAGTGTCTTTTTTATCAGCATCCTTGCAGTCATCTTCATGTATGGTATTAGCAAAAAGCGTGCCAAGCAGATCGATTTTCACTTAAACGTCTTAATAAGGCTTGAATGCATGAATTTAAGCGATTTCTTCTTTCTAAGATGAAAGGTTAAGTATCGAGAAAATATTTCCCGAGTTGGGAAAAATATTCATCGCACTTTTGTCGTGTGAAAAGGGTAATATCGAGCATATTATTGGTAATTCAATTTCAAGATGGGTGAGTGTTGTTACACTGGTTAAAAGGTCGGGGTTCTCCCAGCACCAAGGGGCTCATGTGTCAGCAGATTTTAAGAAGGTAGAGTGGTCTAGGATTGAAAATATGAAAGACAGATTAGGCCAAACAAATTCTTGCAGAATTTTATCTAATGTATAACCGCCCGGATGAGACGCTTGCCGCCATTGATAATATCCAAGATCCTGCCGCCTTGGAATTAAAGGCGCATGCATATGCACTCAAAGGTGCGAAGGCAGCCGCTATGGGAGTGCTTACAAAATATGTGAATGAGATCAAAAAGACAAATATCAAGGAATCACTGGAGGGTTTACTAGATAGTTGCGTTATAGCCCTTGCTATTGGCGAAGAAAAATACGCCAGAGAAATCCATGATTTTATCAAGTGCCAGTGTCAGCTTCCTCCCGACACTGACG
>SBBU01000206.1 GCA_005239585.1 Planctomycetaceae bacterium | reverse complement strand
TAGAAATTTCTCTGCCGCACTTCCCATATTCCCTCCCTCCGTACTTTCTAGTATTAGTTTATCTTTTTTGATTACGACAGGAAATGTTCTACAGACTCACTTGGCATTGTAGAAAAGAGGCGAGATTTGTATAATTACCGCTCATGAATTCAGGTCTTAATTTTAGATTTTTTTTAACTATGATTATATTAGCTTCAACTAGTATCAGTCAAAGACTGCCACAAGAAAAAAATCCGATAATTATTGGCAAGGCACGATTCACAGTGGTCGCGCCTGAGTGCATAAGGATGGAGTACTCGAATAGTGGCAAATTCATCGACGCAAGATCACTCTTTGCGGTGAATCGCGAGGCAAGATTCAATGATTTTAAAACATCCCAAGATGGCAACAAGACAGTAATCGATACGGGCAAGATCGTTCTTACGTACAATCCAGATGGGAAATCTTTCAGCAAAAATAATATACAGGCAACCATGAAAAAGGGAAAAGAAATTGTCGAGTGGCATCCCGGAAAGCAAAATACCCAGAACTTGGGAGGTACAATCAGAACACTAGACGGAGTCAAGGGTCCAGTTGATCTGGGTGAGGGCCTGCTTTCACGCGATGGATGGTATTTTTTGGATGATTCTAAAAGACACTTGTTTACAGATGACTGGGTCGTTCAGCGGCCAAAGGATAGCGGAACCGACTGGTACCTCTTTGGATATGGTCTCGATTTTAAATCTGCGCTCATGGCATTCACAAAGATAGCCGGGGTTGTGCAAATGCCCCGAAAATATGGGCTCGGTGCATGGTATTCACGATACTGGCCTTACAGCTCAGATGACTATCGCAAGATCGTAAAGGAATACAAAGATAATAATTTTCCGCTCGACATCATGGTGCTTGACATGGACTGGCATAAGGATGGCTGGACAGGCTGGTCTTGGAACAGAAAACTCCTGCCCGATGCTGAAGAGCTGCTCAAGTGGTTTCATAAGGAAGATTTATTCATAACATTGAATCTTCATCCGGCTGATGGAGTTGGACACCATGAAGACATGTATGAGGCATTCATGAAGGGTTTGGGGGAGGATCCCTCAAAGCGAAAGAAGATAGAGTTTGATGCAGGGAGCAAGAAATACATGGACGCCCTCTTCAAGTATGTGCACGAACCTCATGAGTCAAGCGGGGTCGATTTTTGGTGGCTTGACTGGCAGCAGTATCCGAATACAAAATCAATCAAAGATCTTCCAAATCTTGCATGGCTGAATTATCTATATTACAGGCACACAAGCAGAGATAACAGACGCGGGATGTCATTCAGCAGGTGGGGTGGATGGGGTGACCATAGGCATCCAATCCATTTTTCAGGTGATGCGCACACTGAATGGCCAATGCTGGCGTTTGAAGTACCTTTCAATTCAGTAGCAGGCAATGTGGGCTGTTTCTTTTGGTCGCATGATATTGGCGGTCACATGGGGCCGCGCAACGAGGAGACGTTTGCAAGGTGGGTTCAGTTTGGTGCAACAACTGCAGCGCTTCGTCTTCATTCGACAAGATCAGCCGAGCTTGATCGAAGACCATGGACGTATAGCAAACAAGTCCTCGACTCTGCTCGAACAGCCTTTCATCTACGTTCCATCCTTTTCCCGTACATCTATTCAAGCGTATGGCAATGTCACACAGAGTCTGTGCCGCTCAATCGGCCGATGTATATTAACTATCCTGAAGATGAGCGTGCCTATTCAAATGCACAGCAGTATCTTCTTGGGGACCATCTTCTGGTAGCGCCTGTTGCTTCACCCGGAGCGGGTCCCGGAAAGATTGCGTTTCAAGCTGTCTGGTTCCCAGAAGGCAGCTGGTATAACTGGTTCACAGGGGAAAAACATTCAATCGGGGAGGCGGTGGTCGCTGCAGATATCAACGAATTCCCTATTTTTGCCAGAGGCGGCATCCCAATTCCGACTCAGCCCTACACACAACGAATGTCCACAGAACCTTTAAAAGAGCTTGTTGTTCGATGCTACCCCGGTGAGGATACCAAGACTGGCAAATATTTTCTTTATGAAGATGACGGTGTCACACAAGATTATTCAAAAGGAGAGTTTGCTCTGACGGAGCTCAGTTACACACGCAAAGGAGATGACGTTACAATCTCAATTACTCCGTCAAAGGGAGGTTACAAGGGTCAGGTCAAGTCTCGTTCTTATGTCATTGAACTTCCATGTACATTGAAAGCTGATTCCGCAGAGATCGATGGAAAATCAACCAAGGCAGAATACGATGAAAAGAGTTTCACAAATCGCATCAAAGTTTCTTCACGACCGATAGGTGAAGGTGTGGCCGTGAGAGTGCAAGTCAAAGATGCAGATTCTGCCCAAGTGTGCTCAAGCGCGCTTTCGAAAAGGATGGAAGGTTTACTGGGTAAATCGCCAAGTGGAAAACCAGAAGATATTCTTAGCAAGCACTGCAAAGATTTGAAGGATCCAGCGCCCGAAACGCTCTTCGGACTCTTTGGTATCACTGTGTTTAAGAAGAATGAAGGCCCCTATTTTTACAAAGGCAAGGAAAACATCCATATTTACAACAATTCAAATCTTGTAGATGGCGACAAGTTTACAGTAAAGGTTATCGATATAACGGGGGATGAAAAGAAGGAATTATCTAGTGATGAATATAAGACAGGGAAAAACCTGCCTCCTGTTAAAATATCTGAGACAGCAATGTCCGAACCAAAATTGGGGACAAAGAGCGTGCGAGTTGTACAGCTGGAATTCAAAATAGGAGCTCAGCCCTTCTCGTTCAGAAAGATAATCGCTCAAAAGTCGAGTTACATACGCAAGTGGAACTGCGTGGGTCCATTTGATTTTGACATAAAGAAAAGTATATCTCAGCAGGAACATGAGCCTGAAAATGGCAATGTGGATTTGAGTGCAAGTTACAAAGGTTCGGGCGGCAAGATATGCCGTTGGAAAAAAGCAGAGATCGACGATCAATACTCTGTCAATCTCAAGCAACTCTTTAACTCTGACAATAAACTTGCCTACGCAGTTACTTTTCTTCACTCGGAAAAGGAACAGCAAGTCACCCTCAAGATAAATACAGATGATGGTGTCGAGACATTTCTGAATGGCAAGAAGATTCACAGCAATCACACATTCAGACCTATCAACCATGATTCAGATCTGGTCAGGACAACTTTGAAAGAAGGATCAAATACACTGCTCTTAAAGGTCTCCCAGTATAGCGGCGGATGGGCATTTAGCGTTGCAATTGAAAGCAGTTCCCCCATAAAAGAAAGTTTCACTGCCGAGTAAAATGGACTTTTCTGAAGATGTAAAAAAACAGGTAGAGGAAGAGTTTACACGTTCTTTAGAGTCGAATAAGGCGGAGGACAAATCATTCGCATATTTTGAGATCGGATTGGATGCCAACGAAGAAAAGAAGTTTGACAAGGCAGCTTATGCCTTTAAAAGAAGCATGGAGTTGGGATCTAAGAACGATATTTTCACCTCGCATTTGTTGGCAGAAGCCTATGCCTCATGGGGAAAATTCATCGAAGCGATTCGTGTAGCAAAGGATATCATAAGCAATTACACCGAAAAGAGGGAGAAGAGAACCGAATATGCAATCCGTTCAGAGACCGGCTTTAGTCTCCTGCTCTCCGAAAGCAACCCTTATCATCACCTAGCAGTCTCATATGACGAGCAGGGCAAGCACGACCTCGCAGAAAAATTTTATCTAAAAGGCATTAGCAAGTCACCCTTTGATCACTTTCAATATCAACAATTAGCAAGAATGTACCAGACCAGAAGAGAGAGTAATCGTGCACGAGATATTCTGAGACAATACCTAGCGTTGGATTTTCATGATTGGCGTAGGGATGAGATCGAAAATAACTTGAGAGAGTTATCAGAGATCAAGACAATAACGGTGACCTGGAACCGAAGCTATCGTTGGATTGAGTACAAGGGAGAGGAAGAATCAAAGTTGTCGCCGGGATTAGATTGGTCAATATGGCAGCGGCAGCTGGAAGACAAAGTAGGGCGGGATAATACTCAGTACAAGGCACTAGAAGTAAAACGAGCGGCGCTGGCAGATCTATTTAAAAACGACAGCCGGTCAAATGAAGGAACAATTGCTGCAATCAGAGATTATCAAGGTGTTTTAAAGCTATTTCCAGAGGAATATCTCTTGCCATACTTTGAGTTGGGAGTCTGTCACGCGGAGCTGAAGGAGCATGACAAGGCAATCGAAATTTTTCAAAGAATTATCTCTACATATAAAGAGTTTTCAAGTCTTCAGGTTAGCTATTTTATAGAATCAAATTCAGATTATTTGTATTTGGATCAAGAAAATCCTTATCAATTGCTTGGTTCATGTTATTTTCAACTGGGAGATGCTGGAGAGGCCGAGAAATATTACGAAGAGGCAATAAAAAGATCTGACGAGGCCTCTTTGTATGAGGAGCTAGCGCGAATTCACGTTAAATCAGGACGAGTACAAGAGGCGTTAGGCACATTGAGTCATGCACTAATGCTGCTAGAAAAAAGATATGAATACGATCAAGTCAAAGGTACTAGTAGATTGAACAGGTTCAAAAGGGCGGATATATATGCCTATCGCGGCTGGGTGCACTATTTATCTGGTTTCTTTGATGCGGCGATTGAAGACTGTACAAAGGCGATAGAACTGAAACCATTTATCGATAAACTCTACGGCACACGCGGGTCAGCGTTTTACTCAAAGGGAGAGGTAGAGAAAGCGATCGCAGATTTTACCGTAGCAATTGATCAGTGGGAAGAAGGCAGCGCAGGTTACTTGTACAATCAGGGTTTTCTATTCTTTAGTTCTAGAGAATATCAAAATGCAATTGAGTCATGGGCCAAGGCGAAAGAGATGGAACCTTCATGGGGCAAGACACTAGATCCATGGATCAAAAAGGCCTTCGACATTGTCGGGCAATCACAATGAACCGCGAACTAGTCCGCCGTCGACTTGGATTGTTGTACCTGTTATATAACTTGCCCGCTCGCTGGCGAGGAAGAGGACAAGATTTGCAACCTCTTCGGGCTGGCCGAATCGGCCCATAGGGATATCTCTAGTCAATCTGGTAACAGCTTCTTCAAAAGTTATGCCTTCATCTTGCGCCAGCTTTTTAGCCCTTGGAATAGTTCTATCAGTCATTATCGAGCCCGGGCAAATATTATTGATGGTGATATTGTAAGGAGCGGCCTCTCTTGAGACTGATTTGGCAAACCCTATTACACCTAGTCTTGCTGTGTTAGAGAGAATCAGATTATCGATTGGTTGTTTGACAGAGGTGCTTGTAATATTGATAATCCTTCCCCATTTTTGTTTCTGCATAATGGGCACAACTTCATATGTCCAGCGCACGAAGCACATTAGACTTGTCTCTATTGCCTCCTTCCAGTCCAGATCTTTCACATCAAACATTTTTCCTACAGTGGGTCCACCTGAATTTATTACGAGTATGTGGATTGTGCCGAACTTGTCGAGCACAGATTGAACAAATGTCTTCATTTGGTCCGACTTTGTAACATCGACAGGACTAGCAAGGATTTTTGCCCCACTCTTTTCAATCTCTGTTCTCGTCTTCGCAAGTTCCTCACTGCCTCTTGCGCAAATTGCAACGTTTGCCCCCTCATGGCCAAGTCCAATGGCACAGGCCTTTCCCATTCCTTTGCTGGAAGCAAGTACCAGAGCT
This sequence comes from Planctomycetaceae bacterium, assembly GCA_005239585.1. The sequence goes on along the minus strand of SBBU01000206.1, from coordinate 11,171 downwards.
GTTTTGCCCCTGATGCCAAGATCCATGACTACTCGGTATGAGCTGAAGAGGAAACAGGTTCTTTTTGAGTTGATCTTACACGGAACAAAATGTAACAAAACAAGAGAGTGGCGATAAACAGCAGTATCGCTGGTCCAATATAATCTAACGAAAGTTTTGTGAATCCGACCTGAGTACTCATAACAATTTCCATATTTATCCAAATAGCAAAGAGCGCTAACAACCCCAGAGCCATCCTCATTACCTCTCCATTTTCAACAAACCTCTCCCAGTTGAAATGACCGCTGAACCGTCGTTCATTAATAGCCCTGCTAATAACCCAAGGAAGCGGTAATAGCATCGGCACATTATGTTTGTAGGCCTGATAACCATCATGCATCCCTATTCTTGAAAATCTTCTTTCCTCGTAGATAGCTCTCCATATACAAACTAGTATGACGCATCCCATCAAGCCAGCCACAACCCTCAGTTCAATGTTTAACAGCAATAAATAGCCAAGCGTGATAAAAAATGTCCCCGTGTACATCGGATGGCGAATAATTGCATAAGGTCCAATCTGACAGATCTCCCTGCTTTTTCTCAGGACACCGTTGCACCAGAATCGAATGGCAGCTCCACAAAGGATAAGGGCAAAACTAGGCAGAAGATACCTATATGAAATTCCCTGAAAGAAAGGAAAGGCAAAAAGAAGGCCCGAAACTGCAAAGCGGGCAATCCTTTGAAACCAGTTACGTCTGATCTTCATCCATGCTTCTCAAGTAGCCAAGCCTACAATTCTATTCGCAGCCTTTCAAGGAATTCTTTATACCCATGTTTCCTCCAAAAGTTTCCAGATACCTTGTTGAATACAGAGGCATTAACATCAACATATCTTATGCTATTTTTCTTGAACCATGTGTGGGCCTCGCATACAAGTCGGTTACCAATCCCTTTTCGACGGTCTGTTGTCGTTACTGCTATCTCAGAGATGTATCCTGAAAACTGCTCTGGGATCATGAGAGGATTTTCAACTATTATGGCTAGGAGATATCCGACTTTACTCGTATCGTTTTCAGCTATCAGGACTAGAGAATGATTGTTCTTGATATGTTCATCCAGCCAATAATTCATCGCCACAACTGCGATGTCGGTAAGCTCATATCGCGGATCAACCTGCCTGTGATAGAGCCACATTTCTTTCCAGAGTTCAACTAGAGCAGGGATATCATTTTTCTCGGCTCTTCTAATTCGGATCATTTTGTTGGAGGTTGCTTGGATCTATACCCGGTTAGGTCTGATCTTCCTCGAATTCATATTTTTCGCGAAGCGACTCCCTTGCCCGGCCATTTTTTCCAGCAGTGCTATTTTCAATGAATTGTATGAGGTATTGTACCTCTTCTATATGGCCATTTTTCTCCTTTAGTCGTGCCGTAGAGTCTGGTCGAGGAAGGCCGCGTCGCCATATTATCTTGTGAGCGTCTCTGAGGGCGTCAATCACCTCGCTTGAGAATCCATGTCGGCGTAGTCCTACAGAATTTACACAGCGGACCTCCGGGCCCGGTCCTTGAGTTATCATAAATGGCGGTGCATCTTGCGGGACCCTGGAAGCGCCGGAGATAAATGCATGTCTTCCGATAGTGACAAAGTGGTGTGCGGCGACCTGTCCCGACAAAAAGGCATAATCTTCAATCTTTATATGTCCGCCTAACAACACGCAATTTGCCATGGTTATATTGGATCCAAGTTCACAATCGTGGGCAACGTGCGAACAAGCCATAAAGTAGTTGTTATCACCAATTTTTGTTTGTCTGCCGCCGTGAGGTGTACCCAGATTCATAGTAACGCATTCTCTGATTGTGTTGTTGTTTCCAATCACAAGTGCCAAGTCCTTGGTCGAATTTGCGCTTTTGATGTCCTGAGCAGGACCGCCCAGTACTGCATGAGGATAGACCGTATTCCCCTCACCAATCGTTGTGTTGCCCAAAATCGTTACCTGATTCAACAATCTTGTGCCTGCCCCTATCTTAACTTGCGGACCGATTACACAGTAAGGGCCAACAAAAACATCATCTGCAAGCTCGACACTTTTATCGACAATCGCAGTTGGGTGAATCGTTGCACTCATACCTAGAAAGGACTCTCTTCAATAAGCATGAATTTCATGGTTCCTTCGGCTGCTACTTGTCCATCTACCAGCGCGCGGCCATAAATTTCTCCCGTCCTTGACCTAATCTTAACAGTCTGTACTTCTATTCTTAATTGATCGCCCGGGATTACGGTTTTCCTTAGCTTTACATTCTCCAGCGAGAGAAGAACAGGAAGTCTTTTTACGTTGCCAGATTTTCTCATAAGCAACGCCCCTGCAAGCTGGGCCATCGATTCTATAACCAGGACACCCGGCATTATCGGTTGTCCCGGAAAATGACCTTGGAAGAATGGTTCATTTATTGTGACATTTTTTATCCCAACTGCCCTGTTGTAGCCATCAAGTTCGATCACCCTGTCAATTAGCAACAGAGGATATCGGTGAGGGAGTATGTCAAAAATCTCTCTGATATCTATAAGTGTTTCTACCCTCTTCTGCAGCATTGTTGTGTCCTGAAGGTCAGAAATTTTACGCATGAGTTTAATATTCTCTTCATGTCCTGACTTGAATGCTATAATGTGTGCATTAACTGAACCTCCAAGACAAGTTAGATCACCTATAAGATCAAGTATCTTGTGTCTTACAAACTCATCTTTGAATCGTAACTCATTCTCTATAACGCCATTGGAATCCACGACCAAGGCATTCTTTACGCTTCCGCCCTTTACCAGTCCCTTATTTACAAGCTCTTCTGCCTCACTTTTCAGACAGAACGTGCGAGCTGGGGCAATCTCTTTGATATAATCTGTGTCAGTCAATTTGAACGTAAAATGCTGACTCCCTATGAATGGATTATCATAATCAATTGTGAATGAAATCAGGGTTCCATCATGCGGGACGGCAATTATACTTGACCCATTTTCTGTAACAGAAACTGGCTCCAGTAAGCTGATCGACTTGCGCTGCTCTTTTTGTTCATGCAAGCCAGCCTTTGTCAAGAGCTCTACAAAGGGTCTGCTTGAACCGTCCCCCCAGGGGACTTCAGATGAATTGATTTCAATCTGAAGATTATCAACTCCGATACCGCCTATAGCTGAGAGCAGATGCTCAATGCAATTTACTTCCACCTCACCATTTACGGCAGATGTTGACCTCATTTTATGCTGAGTAGCGAGCGGATTTATTTTTATAACAGGTTTTGTAGGAAGGTCGACTCGGACGAATGAAATCCCGCTATTTGGATCAGCGGGGAGGAGCCTGATTTTGCTTCTCTTCCCGTTAAATAGGGTTTCAGTCTCGAGTTCTACCGCTGTCCTGATTGTTGTCTGAAGTTTCATATGCACACAATTATAGCGAGTTGGCCACGTTCATCAACGAGATTTGAATCATCCAACATCAGCGTCAAGCGTCATTGACTTCGATCTGAGCCAGTGTTATATTGAATCTACTTTTCACAGAGAGGTAATAATGGGACGTTATTTCCTTATATTTGCGATCGTTTTTTCATGCCTTCATGGCAGTCAGGCAAATCTTTCTGCCCCCGGCGAGACAAAGCAATTTGAGGTATCCAAAAAGGAGGACCTGCTCAGGGCAGAGATGCTTGACGGTCTAATGATCACATCAAAGGGAGAGGTTAAGCTTGGATACCAAGTGGCAAAAGCACCCGACCCTGCAAAGGGACAAACTATAGATGAACCTTCTTTTTGGACCGGGTGTGAAGAGGGCGGGAGTTTTTGGGTGGGTACCCCTACAGGTAAGATATACAAAGTTTCTCCCACTGGAATAGGCGAGCCTTTCGATACTAAAGATCTTATTGTCACTTCAATAGTTGCAGTGGGAAAAGATATATTTGCAGCAACTGTTCCAAGCGGCACTATATACAAGTTATCTGGCGGTTCATGGAAAGAATTTGTCAAGACAGACAAAAAGTATATCTGGCAGCTCTTCCCTGTAAAAGACGGTCTTTTAGCAGCGTGTGGAACACCTGCAAAGCTGGTGAAAATTTCTCTTGATGGCAAGGTCAATACTTTATTTTCAGTAAAGGCCGAAAATGTTTTATCCATTGCCTCTCAAGGCAGTGATATACTGATAGGAACATCCAAACCCGGCTACCTCATCAGGGTCAAAGAAGGAAAGCCGGATTATACAGGCCAGGTCCTTTATGATTTTCAAGAACAGGAAGTAAAGGCAATAAGGGTACAGGATAAAAACATCTATGTTGCAATTAATAATGCAAGCAATTTTTCACCCTATTCTTTTCTTGCAGATGTAAGAAGCGCCCTTGCATCGCACAGGCAGATAGAGCCAAAGCGCCCTCAGTTACTCTCATCAGCTTCAAGCACAGTCTCATGCTCAATATGGAAGATCACCCATTCCAAGACCGAGCCCATAGTCGAGTTCTCGCCTGCCTATGTATCGGACATTGTGTGGGATCAGGACGGGCTTTTGGTAGGGCTTGCCAACAGCGGCCGAGTCTTCAAGGTATTCGATGATGGAAATTATGAACTATCATATAGCTTTAAAGAGAATCAAGTCCTTGGATTTGTAACTTCATCAAGCAAGTTAAAGGCAGTCTGTCTAGGCGACAGGGCTGCATTGGGCATTACAACCGGGGAACGAGCAACGCTTGGCACGTTCGTATCTCAAGTCTTCGACAGCAAATTTCAATCTGACTGGGGGACAATCATGTGCAAGTATACAGGAAAAGCTGTAAAGGCAACTGTTAGATGGGGCAACGTTCTAAAACCAGAAGACGGATGGTTCGATTGGACAGCGCCTATCGAGAGCTTTCCTTCCAAGTTACCCGTGCCACGAACCAGATACATACAAGTGAAGCTGACAGTTCAAGACCCGGAAACAGCTATCAATAGTTTTGCGCTTTCATATAAGAATGAGAACCAACGCCCAAAGATTACCGATCTCAAGGTAACCACAGCCGTTACGGTACCGATAGGCCCCTATACTTCTGGATCCGGCACAAAGGCGTTACCTCCTCATACTACAACAAAGACCGTAACGTGGGCCGCACATGATTCGGATGGTGATATCCTTTCTTACAGGCTCTTTTACAGACGCGCTAATTCACAGGAAAAGATCCCAGTATTTAACGTACCGACTGTTCTTAATAGCATTCAATGGAATACTGACACAATCCCAGATGGTAAATATAAACTGACACTGGTTGCCAGCGATGAAAGATCAAATAACGATAAAGATGTGCTGACGCAGGAGGCTGAAAGCGACGAGTTTGTCATAGACAACACAAAGCCACAGATAACATACACTATCGATGATAAGACTTACAAGATCAGCGCTGTTGCCACAGATAAGATGACAAACATCATTCGTATCGAGTACCAGATAAACAGCGGGGATTTCAAGACAGTTCAACCTAAAGATGGAATATTTGATTCCACTACTGAACAGTTTGATATCCTCCCTTGGTCCGGGTTAAAAGGAGAATTCACCGTAACGATCAAGGCATATGACGCCGAACATAATTTTTGCGTTACTAGTGCACAGTTTTCTGCAAAGTAATTATTTTTGGAGAAGAGAATGAGAATTTGGATTTTGGTTGCTGCGTGCGCTGCGCTCACAGCAGGTGATACAAAATTTATTGAGGTAACCAAGAGAGATCACTTTATGGAGGGTGAGGAGTTAAGCGGAGTCGTTGTTACAGCCAACCAATTGCGTCTTGGCTTTGCATCGCAGTCTGTAAAGTTGCCGGATGAACAGTCAGCATATTCAGGGTGCCTGGCGCCTGATGGCGCGCTCCTTGTGGGAACAGGTTCAGGCAAGATCTATACGGTAAAAGATGGCAAGACGGAAGTTGCATTTGATACTGGTGAGCAGCTTGTTACTGACATGATTTTATCAGAAGGCCACGTCTTTGCCGCCACAATTCCACATGGAAAGATCTTTAAAATGAAAAACGGTGAGTGGAAAGAATTCGCAAAGGTCGAGTCAACTCATGCTTGGTCTCTGATCAAAGTTGCTGACAAACTTTTAGTAGGGTGTGGAAAACCTGCCAAATTGTTTGAAATTGATAAAGATGGCACCGTGAAGTTAATATATTCACCCAAGGCCGATCATATTTTCTCAGTTTCATCTTCAAAAGATAAATTACTCCTAGGCACAGCGAACCCGGGATACCTTATATCCTTCAAGGATAACAAGCCATTTGTAATGTTTGATTTTGGAAATAGTGACGTCAAATCAATTGTGACTCTGAATGACTCTGTTTATGTAGCGGTCAACCAGAAACAAGGGTCGACACCTCCAGAACTCTTAAAGTGTGTAAAACCTCTTTCAACTAAGGATACCCCAAAGGAGCCTTCAAAGGATAATCCAAAGGACAAACCTAGTAATGGCGGCAGTGAGAAGCCAAAAGACAAGCCTACAGATGAAAAGCCCGATTCACCTTTTAAGGATAAACCAACCAAGGAATCACCTGACAAAAAGGTGGTCCCTATTGACCCACAGGAAAGCAAAGATAAACCAAGCAATGATACACAGGAAAAGAAGGAAAAGGATCCAATAACAGGCAAGTGGGAGGGCACCAACGAAATCGAGTTTCTTGGCCAAAAAAATACTGTGAAGGTGTCTTCTGAAATGGTTCTTGATGGCAAGAACGTTATTGCAGTATTTAGAGAGGACAAGCAAGAAAAGCCGTTTGATCTAAAGGGCATTTTTCAAGAAAAGAAGGTCAGTCTGGAAGGGACGGTTCAAGAGAAGATAGGTGACACCGAAATAAAAATCAGTGTAAAGCTAGAACTTTCACTGGTTAAGGAAGATACCCTTGAAGGAGATTTTCATGCAGAGTCGGTTGAAGCAAAATCTTCAGGTAAACTAAAACTTACAAGGGTGGAGAAATCGGGAGGGTCAAAGACAAATACCCCTAAAACAACAAATAACGATAACCTGCCTGACAAGGAGCCGTCCATTCCTGTTACTACCGGGCCGACACTTCAATCTCTGAGCTCTGTGTGGAAATTTACCGATTCAATGGCTGAGGCAATTTGCGAGACTAGTTTCTACATAACATCGATTGCTGCTACTTCAGATGGACTCTTTATAGCATCAAATCAGAGCGGGCGCGTCTTTAACTGTACAGAAAAGACTCCACAGCTTTACTATGATTTTGAAGGTGTTTCATCTGTAAATTTGATTACAAACAACTCCAAGCTGGTAGCTGTTCTCTTGGCTGAGCCGGGTGCAGTTGGTTTTCCGTCACTTGTAAGAGCCAAGTCAGGTACTTTTGTTTCAAAATCTTTTGATACAAAGTTCCTTTCGAAAGTTGGAAATGTGACTGCCCGCTGCAGCGGAGGCGTAGAGCTATACATAAGGGGCGGTAACACACTGCGTCCAGAAGATGGGTGGAGCGACTGGATAGGGCCCATAACCAAATTTCCAACAGTACCTTCAATGCAGAAGGTTAGATTCATTCAATTCAAGTTAGTTCTGATCGATGAAAAAGCCGTAGTTGAAGGCGTCTCTATAGCATACAAGTCTGATAATCAAAGGCCAAAACTATTAAACGTTCAGTTACCACCTCCGCCCTCTATGCTTCATACTTCGTCGCTGCTGCCTAATCCCAGCCTTGTTGGCACAAAGATCAACAGGGTAACGCTGAAAACCATTATCTGGCAGGCACAGGATCCTGATTCAGATATCCTTGTATATAGGTTGTTCTATCGCAAGATTGATTCTTCAATATGGGCACCGCTCAATGAGGCTCCCCTCTCTGCAAATCAATACATGTGGAATACCGAGGAGGTTCCTGACGGCAAGTATGTCTTTAAAGTAGTGGCCTCAGATGAGACCTCTAATTCACACGATGCGCTGCAAGCCGAGGCTGAAAGTGATGTTATTACGATTGACAATACAAAGCCAGAAATAAAAATCACCGGCACAACAAACGGAACTATCACTGGAACAGTCTCCGATAACCTCTCTAATATCGTAAAACTACAGTATCAGGTTGACGGTGGCGAATGGGAATCGATCAAGCCGGATGGAGGCATGTTTGACTCCAAGGGCATCAGCTTCAAGATTTCCACAGAAAAACCCTTACTTGGTAAAGGTCAGCATGTCGTGACTATTCTGGCTACTGATCAGGAATCCAACATTGGTGTTACAAGCGTAACTATAGATACGAAATAAAACACACCCTTTTTCTCTCCATTGTCTCCCTGACATAAAGTGGCATCAAGAATCGACTTGTAACTATTCATTCTTTTCGCTCATGCAACATACCCCAATCTTTGAGAACCCTAGTAGATGCCTTACCTACTGTGCCAGTTATCAATTCATATCGAGTTGCATCGCAATATTCGTCTGAATCACTTTGCAGCTCCTTTAACTTTTTTGAGTATTCTGTGGCTTTTAGCTTACCCAAGGCAATCACAGCAAACGCCCTACAGCAAGAATCCTTATCTTTCAAGAACCTAGCAATATCTTTTATGTGTTCTTTTGCTCCCATTTGACCCAGCGCATATATAGCAGAACGCTGAACGTAAGTGTTTTTACTATCCAAGAGTTTGACTAGATCTTTTATATATTCTTTTGCCCCGAGCTGACCAAGCGCCTGGACAGCTGCGGAACCGATAGTCTCTACGTCAGTAGGGCCGTCTGGCCCATAATTGGGCCCTGAGAGCTTGGCTTGCCATCTTTTGTCCTGCAATAAGCTGGAGATTTCTTTCGAGCACTCTTTAGCCCCAAAATTGCCTAATGCTTTAATCGCAGAAATTATTATCCCTGCTTCTTCAGATTTGTTTCTCATGAACCCGAGAAATTTGTCCTGGTATTCTTTTGCGCCTAAACGACCTAATGCATCAATTGCGATACTCTGCACCCAATGACTCTTGTGATCCATTAATTTAGCAATTTCTTTGGAATACTCTGTTGCTCCTAATTCGGATAACACCTCTACGGCATCCAAGAAACATTCGTGATTTAACAGCTGCGCAATATCCTTGGAATATTCTTTCATGCCCAGCAAAGCCAATGCCCGAGCCGCTTTCCCTCTCACATAAAATGTGATTTTCGACGTATATTCTCCACTATCCTTGAGAAGTTGAGCAATCTCTTCGGCATACTCTTTTGCGCCAAATTCCGCAAGTGTAAGAGCTGCCCAAGCACGCATCCTGGCCTCTTTATCTTTCAATAGCACTGCAACTATGCCTTTACAGCTCGGATGCCTTGACATAACAAGAAGAAAATCGAACCTCGCGTCTGGATTTTTTAGGCGCCCAGTCAGCCATTTAGCGAAATCTGCCTGGGCACGTTCATCTTGCAGTTTGAATCTTTTCCGGATTTCTGCATTTTCCATCCATCTTTCGAAACATTTTACGAGCACGGCCTCATTTACCTTTTTAGGGTGTTCTCTGTAAAAATAATACAGATCATCTACTTTCTCAGTCCCGAGCGCTATTACTAAATCTTTACCGAGCGCCTCGTGAAAAGCAATTCGTTCTAAAATCCTGCTGCAGCGATCTGCAACCTCTGCATTCGATTGTTTTACTTTTTTCAGTTCTTCCTGCAGGCGCTTTTTTACATCAGCGTGCTCCCACAGGCCAATGAGCTTTAGTGTTGCTTCTTCACGGGCACCTAGATCATCATGATCGAGTTGTTTTATCAGGCGGTCGATTTCGTCCTGCTTGCCCACCGTATGCGCCAAGTCAGGCAAATTAGCACAGATTGTTGAATCAAAATGTGATAAGCCTAGCGTTAACAATAACAGCGTTTGGAACATTAGAACTCGAAGAATTTGGATATGATGTTTAGAGTCTTTCACGCTTGTGTTCACATAACTACTTGAGATCCAAAATAAACTGCTCAAGGTGTTTCTTGTACTCTTTTGACCTGATGTGATCAAGCAGCTCCTTCCAGCGTTCGGTCTGAGCGGTCGACGCTTTTACAGATTTCTTTTCAACATGGATCTCTTTTAAAAAGTCCCACAACTCTTTCATGTCCTTCCAGCGTAATCCTGCAAGGTGCTTAAATGCACGTTCAAGCGCCTTCTTTTCATCATAAGCCTCCGGGTTCCACAAATAATCCGCAGTTGTCATCATGACAGGCAGCACATTATCAAGAAACTCGCAGTGGTTTTTGCCAAACGCATAGTTTGCAACGTAACCTGAGGTTTCCTTGTACAAATCCTTCGATCTCCCATGAAGCGCTTCCCACTTGTTTATAAAGAAAATCGAATCGTTATCCCATATGAAAGGCTTTCTCTGGACAAGAGAACCAATTTGCTTGGCATGATCAGCTGTTATAACAGGAGAGGAAGATTTGATCTTTGTATTAGAACCCATCGGTCCTGTCCAGTATACAAAGACATCCTTTGGAAGCCTGTCACCAACGGTATCAAGATAATCTGTTCCCTCTTTCAGATTGCTTCTATGCAATTCCTTCCCCGGGAGACCGGCGTACGGAACGGGACAGAAAAATATCAGACATTCCTTATCGAGCTTCCTCATTGCTTCGTAAACGGCCAGACATGCATCAGTATGATTCTTTCCCCACTTTTTGCCAAGACCGGTCTCTCTCATATTTAAATCATCAAAACATACAGTAAACGCCCTTGATCCCAGATCGAACAGATGCTTGTAACAAGCATCAAGTTTGTCAAACCATTCTTTCGTGAAATCAGGTCTATTATCCGGTGTTCCCTTCCAACCCCGCTGTGAGAGAAAAACAGCAAAATTATTTTCACAGCTTTTAACAAGCGCCTTGTAATATTTTTCACGCTTTTCATCGTCATCGCCTCCGCCCCCGGGATACTGCATGAGGTTATATTTGTACTCTGCAAGGATGGGCATAATATTCGGCAGTCCGCCTATAAAACCGCGGTATTTAAACGCAGGCCAGTCCTTTACCTTGGCTGTCAGAATAAATTTTTTGCCATCCTTCTTAAAGACAAGCTGGCTCAAGGATTGCAGTCCGTAGAACAAACCCCTCTCTGTCTGAGCCTTGAGTTGAACGTCTGTTTGAGCAACAGAAAGGATATAACCTTCATCCACTATTTGTGGCTCATTTTTCACCGGTTCCATAGTTAATTTCAATCCGTCATCCGCCGATTTTCCAAGCGCAGCCATTGCGCCGC
>SBBU01000337.1 GCA_005239585.1 Planctomycetaceae bacterium | reverse complement strand
CATCGACTCCCTCAAAGGCACGCAAAAGGCGATCCTTGTCTCGGATATCACCTATGAAAAATCTAAGATTTGGATTAGGAAATTTTTGCTGCATTTCGAATTGTTTTAGTTCGTCTCTTGAAAAAATGATAAGTTTTTTGGGCCTGTGTTTGATCATTATTTCGACGTATTTCTGCCCAAATGAACCAGTACCGCCTGTTATGAGCACAGTTTTATCTGTCCAGTTCATAGGTCTTATATTCTATAATTTTAGCCCCGTACTTGCAAAGATGGGGAGTAGAATTAGTGCTCAAAATGTTCATTTTTAATGCAATACTATTTAGAATAGGCTCTATTTAGTATGGGAAATTCATGTTAAAGATAGACCCAGCCGGTACCGGTATTGCGGTTGGCTTGAAAGACCTCTGGGATGCCAAGGGGCTAATTTACACGTTTGGAGCCAAGACAATAGCAGTTCGCTATAAGCAATCTATTTTGGGTGCCCTGTGGGCCCTTTCAAACCCGATTGGCAATGTGATAATTTTTACGTTGGTATTTTCAAAGATTCTTAGGGTTGAAAGTGATCAGATACCATACCCCATTTTCTGTTATTGCGGGGTTGTTATCTGGAATTACGTATCAAGTATTGTACACGCTTCTACTGGTTCACTTGTCTGGAATACTGGAATAATCAAGCGGCAATATTTCCCAAGAGAGGTCCTACCAATGTCAACAGTTGTTGTGTCTCTTTTTGATTTTCTGGTCGCCACCTCTGGTTTCCTAGTGCTTTTTATAATCTATAAGATTCCTGTTTTTTGGACTTGCATCTATGTGATACCGCTGATTTTAATCGCAACTATCTTTTCAGTTGGAATAGGATTAGTTTTGAGTGGACTAAATGGTGTATATCGAGATGTTAGCTACATCATGCCAATAGTTCTTCAGGTGTGGATGTTCGCGAGCCCTATAATATATCCAGTCAGCGCCGTGCCTGTTCAATATAGAGAAGTTTATCTATTGGTGAATCCTATTGCGTTTCTAATAGATGGTTTCAGAAATGCTGTTTTGCTTGGTAAGCCTGTTCCGGCGGAGCTCTTATTGGGTAACCTTTTGATATCTCTTTTCGTCTTGTGTATCGGTTACTTGATATTTAAGCGCCTTGAGCAGACATTTTCTGATTTACTATAGGGTAGAATGAGCAACTCGATTCTCTTTGAAAACGTCTCTAAAAAATTTCGTGTGCTTGGCTGGACGTACACACTTCGCGAGGAAATATCATCGCTCTTTAAAAGGCTTGTTGGAAAGGGAAGATCACGTGATCTCTGGGCCCTGCGCGATGTCTCATTCTCGATAGAAAAGGGCGACTCGGTAGGAATCATAGGGCCGAACGGCGCCGGCAAGACAACTATATTGAGGCTTATATCGAGGATAACAACCCCTACAAAAGGTTCAATTCTTGTGGATGGCAGAGTAACTTCGCTTATTGAGGCTTATTCAGGGCTTCATCAGGAACTGAGTGGGCGCGAGAACATTTACCTTTACGGTTCAATACTTGGTCTTTCACGCAGAGAATTGAAGAAAAAATTTGATCAGATTGTGGAATTTTCCGGGCTGGCAGATTTTCTCGATACACCCATAAAGCAGTACTCTATGGGTATGACCATGAGACTCGGCTTTTCAACAATAATTCACACCGATCCGGATATCCTGCTCATCGATGAGGTTATCGTTGTCGGCGATATTAGTTTTATGGAAAAAGCCTTTGCCAAGATAACAGAACTCAAGAAAAAGGGGGTGACAATCATACTCGTGACGCAGATCATGGATATTATGCGAAATATGGTATCCAAGATAATTTATCTTAAAGATGGTGTGATACGGTACTTTGGTGACCCAGACAATGCGATAAATATGTATGTTTCAGAGAGAAGATCTTCGCCCATGAGCAGTTTCGTGGACCTTACAAATGAGCAGTCTCCTGTAAAAATAAAATCGATCCAGGTCGTTAATCAAGATGGCAAGACTACGCAGGAGGTAATTTCAGGTGGGTATGCAAAGCTGCTTATTGATTACGAGTCTTTGAAAGAGGGAGTGAGCCCTGTTTTTGAAGTCAAACTCATTTCGAGTCAAAATGAAACACTCTCTGTTTTCAACAACAAATCAGATGGTCTTGTGATCAAAGAGAGCCGTGGTGTTGCGAGCGTCACATTTCCGGGCGTTGCACTTCTCCCTAACCATTATAAACTAGAGGTCTCAGTCTTTGATCCTAACTGTCTCTTAAAGTATGGCTATTGCTCAATGCCTGTTCAGGTTGTAGGTGAATCCAAGTCAACTGGGATTGTGTTGCTGCCGCACAAGTGGGAAGCATAGTGTCAAAAGAGCTTCACCTTGTCGAATCTGCTTTTGGGCTTTTTGCGGTTGAAACATTAAAGGAATTAAAGCCGGAGCTAAAGACTGATGAGATACTATGGTCAGAGTTTTGCAAATATAGGAACCTTAGACCGTCGCCGCCAATTCCATTTAACACGTGGCTTCAACAGGGTTATATCTTCTACCATGAACTGCAAGAGTTATATGGATTTGCTGCTTACAAGCTCCCTGAAACCACAATGGATGAATTTTTCAGGCTTTGTGGGCAGAAGATATTACTTCAGCTATTTCAAAATGATCTCCCGGACTTTATACGTGCTGCACTATTTACACAGGAAAAATTCTCAGACACAATTGCAACCCTTGCGCAAAAACTTATCGGGAGATATAGACTTGAAGCATATAGTATAAACGTCTCAACGCGGGCTCACACGATCATATTTAACCTCAGACACAAAAATCCCCAATTAATGAAGAGTCTCTTGAGAAAATACAATATCGACCAGCAAAAGGCATTTCAGAATAGTTGTCAGGTCTTCTTTGGAATCTTTCAGACATTCTGGGATGAATTTATAAAGGGAGGCAAGACCAAGGCAGAGCTTCACGTAAAAGATTATACTGCTACTGTGACACTTTATGTGTCAGATGGTATTGACTTTGACTATCAGAAAATAATTGGTGCGCTTTCAGATTATGCCGAAAAGATAAAGTCAAATAGCATAAAAGTATTGAGCGAACAGCGCGATGAGTATGACCTGCTTCTTTCTAGTCCGGTAATGCGAGAGATATGGGACATGATAAAGACTGCTGCCCAGACTGATGAGTTAATTCTTTTAAGAGGGGAAGGCGGCACAGGGAAGAGCTATCTTGCGAAGAGAATTCATGAGATAAGCAGGCGTTTAGGCCGCCCCTTTGTTGAGGTTGGGCTTACATCAGACCTCGGTTCAGATAACATGATTCAGAGCCAGTTATTTGGTCATACAAAGGGGGCCTTTACAGGTGCAGTTGAGGAAAAGCAGGGTCTCTTTACCATTGCAAACGGAGGGACGATTTTCCTCGACGAGATTGGTGATGCGAGCCATGAACTTCAGTCAAGGCTTTTGAGGGTAATCGAAAGCAAGACTTTCAAGCAGCTTGGCGGGACGAAGGATATAAAAGTAGATGTGAGAATTATTGCCGCCACCAATAAAAATCTTGAGGATCTGGTCAAACAAGGAAAGTTTCGTGAAGATCTGTATTACCGCATGAATGTGATCTCAATTACTCTGCCGCCCCTTCGCGAAAGACGCGGCGAGATTTTACTACTATCAAACCATTTCTTGAAGAAGATATGCAACGAGTTGAACAAGCAGCCAAAGAAACTTTCTAATGAAGTAAACCAAGTCTTGGAATCCTACCGCTGGTCCGGAAATTTGCGTGAGCTGATCCACTGCCTTAGGTATGGAGTCGTCATGTCGAAAAATCCAGAGATTAAAATCAGCGATATCCCCGATTCGATCCGCAAGGCCAAACCATTAACCAAATTTGTTGAGACAGAGAATGCTGGCAATGTTATAGAATTCGATCGGCTTGTTAATTCGTTGAAAGGAATTGACAAGGTCACTATAGGCAAAGATGCCAAATTGTATGAATTTCCATGGCATGTAGAGTATGCCAAGAGGATGTACTTGCTCGCACTAATTCACCATTTTAAAGGAAATATCCGCTCCATCACAAACCTGTGGGAGAATAGATCTGAAAAGACAGTAAGGGCCTTGATAAAAAAGTATGATCTTGAACACGAACTTGAGACAGCCCGCAAAGAACCATAGGTAAATTTTCCCTGCATAAATTACCATTTTACAAGTGACCTGAGAGCTGCCATGTAATAAACGCCTAGTTTGGAACTACTTACAGAAGTTATAGGTTGGCATTTCTTATGCTATAGGTTCATGATGATAAAAAAATGGTCACTAGTGGGTAAAATATTACATGCGATCGGAGGCTTGATTCTAAGAACTACTGCTAGAGTCAGGATAGATGGCAAGCAAATTTTGGTTGGTCGTGGTTCCTTTATTCTTGCGCCGAATCATTTGAGTGACATGGATGGGCCGCTTTTGTTTTTGCTCTCTCCGAGACCAGCTACTTTTTTCATTAATGGCTCGCACTATGATCTTCCGGTGCTCAACTGGCTTTTTAGGCACCTTAGATTTATTCCTGTTTATAAACAGAAGAAAAATGGAAATGCGATATCATGTGGGGTTGATGCGTTGCGCTCTGGGCTCTCTGTTGTGATTTTCCCCGAGGGCAGACGGAGCAGGAGAGGCGAGCTCCTGCGTTTCCGAAAGGGAGTTGCAGTGCTTGCAAAGGAAACAGGGTGTCCCGTGATTCCAGTGTCGATTCAGGGGACGGAGAGGGCGATGCCGCCCGGGAGTTTATGGATCCCGAGGCGCAGTAATCTCTCTGTTCGATTTGGCAGACCTCTCTACATCGAGAATACCGAGTCAGTTGAAGAATTTTCAGAGAGAATCAGACAGAAAGTGTGGCAGTTGGGTGATAGAAAATCTGCTTTTGTGCCTCTTGAGAATTTCAAAACTATTGAATGTCGTCTGACGTCCCATCCTTGCCATCAGGGCCAATCGATTTTAGGATAAAGCTCTCAGGAGCTGTGAGTCGATAGACAAAAGGGTTGCCCCATGGGTCTGTTAGCGTCTCGTTGCTCATGTCGAATTGTGGGCCGTCATCATGCTTGTGCCGCAGGGTCTTTAGACCATCTTCTGTAGAAGGGTAGTTACCATGCTTGGCTTTGTGAAAAGCGAGGGCCTGTTTGATTATTCTCAACCTGCTCGACGCAAGTTCAGCTTTCGCCGTATGAATTGACTTTGTTTGCTGTTCCTGATTGCAAGAGGCCACAGACAAGAGGACGATCAGTGCAATCACTCGAATGTTCATATGCAACTCCTTTAATTTTTTCACAAGGAACGCTTTATGGCTTCGCAGATAATGTGACAGATTGTTGTGTGGCATTCCTGGACGCGAGCAACGTTATCGGAAGGGGCCATTAGACAGATATCGCAAATCTTTTTTAACTTCCCTCCTGTCCGACCTGTCATGCCGATTACGACTCCGCCTAGCTTTCGGGCCTTTTTGGCTGCTACCAGGACATTTTCGGAATTTCCGCTTGTTGAGATTGCAATCACGATATCGCCTCGCCTGACATGGGCCTCGACTTGCCTCTCGAATGTGTGCTTATATCCAATGTCGTTAGCTATTGCGGTGAGTAATGAGCTGTTCGTGGAGAATGCTATGACTGGCAACGATTTTTTAAGCTGATAAAACATTCCCTGCAGTTCTGCCTGGAAGTGCTGTGCATCGGCAGCACTTCCTCCATTTCCAAATGTATAAATTCCTTTACCCTTCTTGACTGCACTGATGCATACCTTGCATGCCCGGACGATTTCGTCCGCGCCAAGTTCGCTTAAAAGCTGCTTGACATATGCACTCTCCTTCAGGCGTGCATCAACAAGCTTGTTAAGAATCATTTCAACTCTCATTAAACAGGTTCATCAATTGTTAAACAGATTGTTGGTGAAAATAGCAGAAACCTTGTTGTAGTTCAAGCAGTAATACATTGAATCGTGTCTGTACTTTTTCTTAATAACACCACGTCTATAGATATGGCAAAGGCGTAGTAAAGAGGCCGAACGATTCGGCCATAGGTTTCCGTAACTTTTTTACGGGGTGTGTTATGAAGTTTCTAAAACGCTTCTCGTTCGTCGCGATATTCCTTGCTCTCTTTTCGACACTCTCAGTATGGGCGCAGGAAACGCAGAAAGAGAAGAAAGTACCTAAAAAAATTGGCATAGATAGCGATACAGTAAAGAAAAATCTCGATAGCCTTTTTGACAGTATCGAGTGGGCCACTGGCTATGAAGAGACCAAGACAAAGGCCCAAAAAGATGGTAAACCTATCTTCTTTATTCATTCCAAAGGTGACCTCAATGGCATTACCTGAAGTGCAAACCACAGCTTGAGGGCCGTGACGCTCTCGAACGAAAAAGTTGTAGATCTGATGATGACCCAGTTCGTTTGCGGTACAAAAAACATCTCAAACGAAAAGTATTCGGGGAGATCGGGAGAGCACGATACGGATGACGCAGCTGCTTATACAACGAACGGCGCGGGTCCGAGAAATATGCAAATCTTTATCCTTAGCTCAGACGGAGTAGTTCTTCACTGCCTTCCCGGCTTTTGGTGTCCAGAGGATCTCATATTTGAGATCAAGTTTGCGATGGAGCTCAATAATGTTTGGATGGATCCAAGTCTCACTCTTGACGCAAAGAAGAAGCTTTTTACAGAGGCTCATCTTAACCACATCTGTTCGCATTCAACAAAGATGATGTCCCGCAGCAGACTACAGGGTTTTGACGCACAGTTTGAAAAAAAGAGACAGGAAAAGAAGGGCAATTCAGACTTTGCGCTCAAAGATTCTGATCTGGAGAAATATGGAAAGAAGCTCCCTAAAATGAGCGAAAAACACGAGGGTTTAAAGACATGTGATATCGTTATGCATGAGAGGATGTCCAAGTCCCCATTTGTTTCCTATGAAGAGTTTGATGTGAAAAACTTCTGCGACTATGGAAAGTTCAGATACTGCAAATGCGGCGAGAAATTTGGAATCGACCACTTGGACGAGAACGGCAAGAAAAAGTGCAAATAGTTTTTGCCTAAAAGCGTAGCTGTCATAAAGGGTGGCGATGGTTTCACCCGTCGCCACACTCCTTTTCCAATCCCAAGTTCAAACTTGTAATCCATAAATCCGTATAAATAGCTGAGGAAGTAAACCCCGCACCCCGCCCTTTCAGGCGGGGCTTTCTGGGGAAAACTTGGTTTGCACCACTTTATCCCCGTCCTTCCAGACGGGGCTTTTTGTGGTGCGGGGTAAATGTGAGTAGACTATTATTCATCATTGTCATGATGCTCTCTTTAGGTGGGTCATCTTGGTTGGCGCAGGATAAAGCCAAGTCTCAGGAACAGGCAGTTGCCGAGGGTTTAAAGTATCTGATCAAAAATCAGGGTGATAACGGCAGATGGGGGCATGATGAAGGCCGATGGTATGGAGTCAAGGATAAGGTTGCAATTTATGCAATCACTTCAATAGGCCTTCTTGCGCTCAAGGCAAATCTTGATGTAAAGATCGAATCAGGAGATAAAGCAATCCAAGCAGCTTTGAAATACATTGCTTCATACGAGGGTAAGGTCGAGGCAACAAAGGGATTCGATCTTCGCCACTGGGATAGTGCATTTGTCTTATTCACACTCGTAAGGCTTTACAAGGAAAAGTCCGGCGATGAAGTGAAGAATCGCATTGAAAAATTGATAGATGTGCTCGAATCTAGTCAGGAGACTGGCGGCGGATGGGCTTACATGTCTGTTGAAAAGGATAAAAGTGTCGGATCTTCTGCAACATTCCTGACGTCTAACTGTTTGATCGTGCTATTGCATGCAAAAGAGGCTGGCTTTAAGGTAAAAGAAGAGACCATTAAATCTGCAGTAGGGTTTTTGAAGAAAAGACGCTCCCCAAGTGGTGCGTTTGGTTATTATTTAAGGGATCATTTTGCGGATGGCGAGATTGGCTCTTGTGCACGAAATGTGCCCAATGAGCTTGCTCTTTATCTGGCTGGCGAGAGTGATCAGAAAAGACTCCAATGGGCTGTTAGTCAGTTCTTCATTTTTCGCAATGAACTAGAGGCAACTCGGAAAAAATGGGCCATTAAAGGAAAGATGAGCTATCATCAGGGAAAGGAGGGAATAGCATCCTATTACTTTTTCTTCAGCTACTTTTGGGCTGTGCAGGCCCTGCATTTTGTTGACAAGGAAGCAGCTATTCGGATGGATGCAGAGGGCAAGACCACAAAAACCCCGGCTGAATGCATATCTGAATTAAAACGTCTAGTGCTAGAGCTTCAGGAGGGCGATGGTAGTTGGTTCGACAATGGCATGCCTGGCATTCACTACGGTACTGCAATGGCCCTGCTCGTGTTATCGGATCAAAATTTGATTCGATAAGGCCTAGGTCTGGTAAATTGTAGTGGCTGCTAACAATAGCTAGGCTCTTTCGTATCATCTATAAGCATATTTTTGAGGGAATATATGAGGACATTGTTATTGACAGCAGTTGCCCTGTTTTTTTCCGGGTGTACAACTGACGCTCCCAAAAGTGTCACTGGGAAACAAGTCCTGTCCGAACTGCAGAAAACTGTGGATTTACTCACAAAGAATCTTGCAGATAGTGTTGTCTATGTAGAAGTTACAACCCAAGCAGTAACAACTTATACTGGCTTGGTCATAACAACAGACGGGAATATACTTATTCCCGCCCATCTGAAACGAGACGCAGTAGGTCGTATTCGAGTCTGGGTTGGCGACAAGGAGTACAAAGGCACACTTGGACAAAGCGATGAGAGATTCAGGTCTAGTCTTGTAAAAATACAAACTGATACTCCGCTCAAACCGCTGGTCATTAAAGATTCGCCAGATCCAAAGGTTGGAGAATGGGTCGTTAGCATCATGGCAACAGGCGAGTCGCTTAATTTCCAAAAATTTGCAGATGTTGGTGTTGTAATGGGAATCCTAATTGGAGAATTTGACATTATCGTTGTGGCAGGACTTTACTCCAGTACAGTTGCAGGCGCGCCAGTTATAAATCTGGAGGGCGAGTTAGTAGGAATTCTCAGGGATGGCCGAGTCTATGCCATACACGACTTGAGAAGGGGGGTTGAAAAACTGGTCAAGGCTTCTGGCAGTCAAGGTACAGTTGAAGATACTGATAAGGAAAGACCTTGGTTAGGCCTGATTTACACTGTTATAAACGAAGACTATGCGGAATCGACGGGACTGTGCAAGAGCGCCATCTGGGTTCAACATGTTATCAGCAATGCACCGGGCGCAAAGGCAGGGATAAAACCGGATGATCTTATCATTCAAGTCGATGAGAAACCAATTGCCCTGAGTGGTCAGCGCGCAATGGCACATTTTCACAAGCTTCTTAATCCAGAGATGAATCGCAAGGTATCTTTGACAGTATTGCGTTCTGGCAAGCAGATCGTAGTTGAATGCACATTTGATAAAAGACCGGAGCCGAAAGAATTCAAGGCAGATGATATTGGAGTCACAGTACAGGAAATAAATGATTTTAATTATTATGAAAAGGGCCTTGGCCATAGAGAGGGTTTGCTGGTCTTGAGCATTGTTCGCGGGAGCCCTGCTGCAACCAGCAGTTCTTTCAGAGGAACTCTGATCTCTCAAGGAGATATTATCACTGAATTTTACGGTCACCCCGTGCGCACTATAGATGATTTCACAAAGGTTTTAGATAAACTCAGGAAAGAAAAACCAGAGAGTGTACTGGTTAAACTCTATCGTGGTGTCCGAATTACTCATGCTGGATTAAATCTAAAAATAGGAAAGAAATGAGGGAAATTGTCATGAAAAAACTTGCATTTTTAATCCTTGGCTTGGCTGCTTTTCAAGAGGGCGATAAGAATCAGCCGCATGATGAAGCAGGGGCAATCCTCTTCAAAAAGGTGGATCCGAGTGTTGTTGCCATTCAGCATGAAAAAGCTGGCGGGAGCGGATTCATAATAAGCGCTGATGGTTACATACTTACAAATGGGCATGTCGTATCAGATGCAGACAACGAGGATCCAAAGGCAGTGGCAAAGCTGATTACAGTTGTTCTAAGCAACGAAAAAAAGTACAAAGCCAAGGTTATTGGACTCTGTCTCGATCCAGATGTGGCGCTAATAAAAATTGAACCTGAATCTTCTCTACCCATTGTGGAATTTGCAGATATCAGCGCCGTCAAGACTGGTCAGAAAAGCTACGCTATCGGTATGCCCGTTGGACACAAGCGCACGTTAACAGGTGGAATCATAAGCAATATTGCCAATACAGAGTTGGGGACGTTCACAAGTGTAATTCAAACCGACGCTGCGATTAATCCGGGCAATAGTGGAGGGCCGTTATTTAATGAGCAGGGGCAGGTACTAGGTCTAAATACTTATGCCGGCGGCGGACAAAATCTGGGTTTTACAGTTCCAATTAACGTAGCGCTTTTTCTGAAAGATCATTATCTTAAATATGGATATTTTCGCCGCGCAACAATTAATTTCTTCATGATTCAGGAACTCTATGATGAACTTGCGCAGACGATGGGGGTTGAAAAAGGGATCTTGATTGATTATGTAGAGCCTAATTCCAAGGCGGCAAATAAAGGCTTGATGTCGGGAGATATCCTAGTGGAGATGAACGGCAGCCCGGTATCGGCCAGAACTTCAGCCCAGTTAAAGGCTTTTAACTGGCAATTTGTGACGCAGGAAATT
This sequence comes from Planctomycetaceae bacterium, assembly GCA_005239585.1. The sequence goes on along the minus strand of SBBU01000337.1, from coordinate 1,622 downwards.
GGATCTACGGTGACATTTAAAATAAAAAGGCGGAAAGAGAAACTTGAGGAACACACGATCACTGTAACCCTTGACGAAGATGAACCATCACCGGCAACCGGATGGCAAAAGGGAGAGATCAAAGAGATCCGTTATGATGATCTTGGTCTGGGCTTCCGCAGACTCGTTACCCTCGCAAAGATATTAAACAAATTACCAAGCAAGCGCGGTGCCTGGATTACGACAGTTTTAGAAAAAACACCCGCGGCAAGGGCTGGATTGGCGGCTAATGATCTTGTGACAGCAATTAATGACGAGCCAGTCTCAGGTTCAGATGATTTCCAAGTTCTATTGGAAAAGTCTCTCTTGAAGCGTCAAAAAGCGATCCATTTAACCATACAGAGAGGCAACACCACTGTCAAGACTGCTCTTGCCCCGTTTTATGATCTTGCAGGGACTAGGATTGCTTTTATACTCCCTGAGAGTGATTTCGATTACTTTGATCTTGTTAGACTGTTTTGTATAGCAAACGGAGCGCAGTTAACATTCATCAGTAAAAATTTGACCGAGGTTACTTCGACGGACGGTAAAAAGGTGAAACCAGATATGGCAATCTCCGGCCTAAAGATAACCGATTTTGATTGCCTGCTTTTTGCCGGTGGCAAAGGGGCCAAGAGTTATTGGTATGATGGCACTGTGGCAAAACTAGTCAAAGAGGCTGTAAAGCAGAAAAAAGTCCTTGGTGCAATCGGCGCAGCATCCATTACGCTTATAAGCGCAGATTCCACACTTTTAACCAAGAAAATCACGACAGACGAAGAGTTTTCTAAGGACGCCCTGGCGAAAAAAGCCAACTATACAGGAAAAGAAGTCGAGACAGATGGAAACATCATTACTACAACCGGCTTTGACAAAAAGGGAGTGAAATCCTTTCTCAAATCCCTAAGGACTGCCCTTATTTACAAATAAGCCTCCCCACCACAAGCGGTAGGGTTTCCTTCTGATCTGGAGGCTTGCCGACTGTTAAAGCTTATCCAGAAACTGTTCTTCTGTAAGTCCCGCATTACGAATTATTTTTCTTACAATACTTGGACCTGCTTCGGCCGAGGGGTGAATGGCTACAGTAACATGACGGCAATCAGGGTGATGTAGCGTTTCATGACTGCCACGGGTATGTATTGTAACAAAACCGCTGCGGTGTAAAGCTCTTAGTATCTCTCTCCGTCTAAGGGATGGTACGTTTCTACCCTTGCCGGACATTAGGCGCTTTCAACGCTAATAGATTCTTTTATTGCCCTGCCCATTTCGACAGGAATCTTTCTACCAAGGATTGCTATGCCTTCGATATGCAATTCAAGGGCTTGACGTGCCGCTTTTTTACATTCTGCAAGCGAGGGATACCAAACAGTGATTTCAGGAAATGATGGAAAATATGCCTGATATCCGCCATCAGGGCACTTGCTGTAAACAACCGTATATGACCTCTTTTTCACAAATGAAATTCTACCAAAATTACTTGGATTCTCAAATCCTTTCAGAATCATTCAGAAATTCCTCAACTCAAAAAAGGGCAAGAGGTCGGGAATAAGGGTTTCATAAAATGCAGATTTGAGGGGTACCTTTTCTCTTTAGAATCGAGTTTT